>CAYJKD010000009.1:0-8562 GCA_964370595.1 uncultured Lachnospiraceae bacterium | reverse complement strand
GACACTACCTTCTAACGTTGCATTATGTGTAAATCCAGAAGAAACTTATGTAAAAGTAACTCATGAGGGATATACATATTACATGGCAGAGGCATTGTGCGAAAAAGTATTAAAAGATGGTTATGAGATCCTTGAGCACTATAAAGGAAAGGATCTTGAGCATAAAGAATATGAACCTTTATTTGAGTGTACCAAAGAGGTAACTCAAAAACTTAATAAAAAGGCGTTCTATGTAGTTTGTGACAGCTATGTAACATTAAGTGATGGAACTGGTGTGGTACATATTGCTCCTGCATTTGGAGAAGATGATAATAAAGTAGGTCGTACCTATGATTTACCATTCGTTCAATTAGTAAATGCAAAGGGAGAAATGACGGCAGAAACACCTTGGGAGGGGACTTTTGTAAAGAAAGCAGATCCTAAAATTCTAAAGGCACTAGAAGAGCAAGGATTATTGTTTGATGCACCAAATTTTGAGCATAGTTATCCACATTGTTGGAGATGTGATACACCTCTGATTTATTATGCAAGAGAATCTTGGTTTATCAAAATGACTGCAGTAAAAGAGGATTTAATTAGAAACAATGATACGATTAATTGGATTCCTGAAAGTATAGGAAAAGGTAGATTTGGAGATTGGTTAGAAAATGTTCAAGATTGGGGAATCAGCCGTAATCGTTATTGGGGAACTCCTCTTAATGTGTGGGAATGCGATTGTGGACATCAACATGCAATTGGAAGTATTGAAGAGTTAAAAGCTATGTCAAAGAATTGTCCAGAAGAGATTGAGCTTCACCGTCCATTTATCGATGGGGTAAACATCACATGTGAAAAATGTGGGAAAGATATGCAACGTGTACCAGAAGTTATTGATTGTTGGTTTGACTCGGGTGCAATGCCATTTGCACAACATCATTATCCATTCGAAAATAAAGATATCTTTGAGCAACAATTTCCAGCTGAGTTCATTTCAGAAGGTGTGGATCAGACAAGAGGTTGGTTTTACTCGTTGTTAGCTATCTCCACTTTGATCTTCAATAAGGCACCATATAAAAATGTGTTGGTGCTTGGTCATGTACAAGATGAAAAAGGACAAAAAATGAGTAAGTCAAAAGGAAATGCAGTAGATCCTTTTGAAGCTTTAGAGCAATATGGTGCAGATGCAATTCGTTGGTATTTCTATATCAATAGTGCTCCTTGGCTCCCAAATCGTTTCCATGGAAAGATTGTTCAAGAAGGACAGCGTAAATTTATGGGTACTTTGTGGAATACCTATGCATTTTTTGTGCTATATGGCAACATTGATGGTTTTGATCCGACAAAATATCAGCTAGAGTATGATAAGTTATGTGTAATGGATAAATGGCTTCTTTCGAAATTGAATTCTTTAGTAAAACAGGTTGATGAGAATTTGGCGAATTATCGTATTCCAGAAGCTGCAAGAGCACTACAAGAATTTGTAGATGATATGAGCAACTGGTATGTTAGACGAAGTCGTGAGCGTTTCTGGGCAAAAGGAATGGAGCAAGACAAAATCAATGCGTATATGACATTACACACAACATTGGTTACTGTTTGTAAAGCTGCAGCACCATTGGTTCCATTTATTACAGAAGATATTTATCAAAATCTAGTAAGAAAAGTAGATGTGAATGCTCCAAATAGTATCCATCTATGTGATTATCCGCAAGTGATGGAATCCATGATTGATGCTCAATTAGAAGCTGATATGGATGAGGTGCTTCAAATCGTTGTTCTTGGAAGAGCAGCAAGAAATAATGCAAACATTAAAAATCGTCAACCGATGGGAATCATGTATGTAAATGCGGAGCATGAACTTTCACAGTTTTACATTGATATTGTAGAAGAAGAATTAAATGTTAAAAAAGTGGAATTTACAAAAGATGTAAGAAGCTTTACTTCTTATAGTTTCAAGCCACAACTTAAAACAGTTGGACCTAAGTATGGAAAACAACTTGGAGATATCCGTAAGGCACTAAGTGAAGTTGATGGAAATGAAGCGATGGATAAATTGAAGTCAGAAGGAAAATTAAGTTTTAATTTTGCAGGAGTAGATGTAGAATTAACAGAAGAAGACTTGTTGATCGATATGGCGCAAACAGAAGGATATGTATCAGAAAGTGATAGGGGAATTACAATAGCAATGGATACAAATTTAACCCCAGAACTAATTGAAGAAGGATTTGTGCGGGAGTTAATTAGTAAAATTCAAACGATGAGAAAAGAAGCTGGATTCGAAGTTACAGATCATATTGATATTTATCAAGATGAAAATAACAAAATTGCAGAAATCTTTAAAGCAAATAGTGAGCAGATTAAGTCGGAAGTATTAGCAGACTATATTCATCTAGGGGAAATGAATGGATTTTCTAAGCAATGGAACATCAATGGAGAAGACGTAATTCTAGGAGTAACAAAAAATATTACAAAATAAATGTGACATCGAATAGAAAGGGGTAGTTATGGAGAACAAGTTTGATAAAAAAGCATTAAAAGAAAGTATTAATTTTAATGTCAAGACATTGTTTCGAAAAACGATTGATGAGGCAACTCCACAGCAAGTATTTCAGGCGGTTGCTTATTCGGTGAAAGACATTATTATCGATGAATGGATTGCAACTCATAAGGAGTATGAAGCAAAAGATGTAAAAACACTTTATTATATGTCAATGGAATTTTTGATGGGTAGAGCGTTGGGTAACAATATTATCAATATTATGGCTCAAAAAGAATTTAAAGAAGTATTAGATGAAATGGGATTTGACTTAAATATGGTTGAGGATCAAGAGCCTGATGCAGCATTAGGTAATGGTGGACTTGGGCGATTAGCTGCATGCTTTCTAGATTCACTAGCTTCTCTAGGTTATCCTGCATATGGATGTGGTATCCGCTATCGTTATGGCATGTTTAGACAAAAAATAGAAAACGGATACCAAATGGAAGTGCCAGATGAATGGCTGAAAGATGGAAATCCATTTGAGGTAAGACGTGCAGAATATTCTACAGAAGTTAAATTTGGAGGATATGTAAGTGCAAAAATGGAAAATGGAAAAGAGCGCTATGTGCAAGAAGGCTATCGTTCGGTTCTTGCGGTGCCTTATGACCTTCCGATTGTTGGATATGGTAACAATGTGGTTAATACCTTAAGGATTTGGGATGCACAAGCAATCAACACATTTAGTTTGGATTCTTTTGATAAAGGTGATTATCAAAAAGCTGTAGAACAAGAGAATTTAGCAAAAAATATCTGTGAAGTGCTTTATCCGAATGATAATCATTATGCAGGAAAAGAATTGCGCCTGAAACAACAATATTTCTTTATTTCAGCAAGTGTACAGCGTGCAGTTTCAAAATATATGCAAAATCATGATGACATAAAAAAACTTCATGAGAAAACGGTATTCCAATTAAATGATACACATCCAACGGTGGCAATTCCAGAACTTATGCGTGTTCTAATTGATGACTATGGGCTGAACTGGGACGAAGCGTGGGAAGTAACAACAAAAACTTGTGCATACACCAATCACACGATTATGTCTGAAGCTTTAGAAAAATGGCCAATTGAACTCTTTTCCCGTCTGCTTCCAAGAATTTATCAGATTGTAGAAGAAATTAACCGTAGATTTGTACAACAAATTCAAAATAAATATCCAGGTAACCAAGAAAAGGTTGCAAAAATGGCAATTATTTATGATGGCCAAGTGAAAATGGCACATATGGCAATTGTTAGTGGATTTTCAGTTAATGGAGTAGCTAGACTTCATACAGAAATTTTGAAAAATCAAGAGCTAAAAGATTTCTATGAAATGATGCCAAATAAATTCAATAATAAAACCAATGGAATTACACAAAGAAGATTTTTGCTTCATGGGAATCCATTGTTAGCTCAGTGGGTTAATGAAAAGATTGGAGAGGATTGGATTACTGACCTAAGCCAAATGAAAAAGTTACTTCCACTTGCTCAAGAAGAAAAAGCAAAAAAAGAATTTATGGAAATCAAGTATCAAAATAAACTTCGATTGGCAAAATATATCAAAGAAAAGAATGGAATAGATGTGAATCCAAATTCTATTTTTGATGTTCAGGTAAAGCGTTTACATGAATATAAGCGCCAGTTATTGAATGTTTTGCATGTGATGCATTTGTATAATAAAATTAAGAATGACCCTCAAATGGAATTTGTTCCAAGAACATTTATTTTTGGAGCGAAAGCAGCTGCGGGATATCGAAGAGCAAAACTGACAATTAAGTTGATTAATTCAGTTGCAGATGTGATTAACAATGATGAGTCGATTGCTGGAAAAATTAAAGTTGTATTTATTGAGGAATATCGTGTATCAAATGCAGAATTGATTTTTGCAGCAGCAGATGTTAGCGAACAAATTTCAACAGCAAGTAAAGAAGCATCTGGAACTGGTAATATGAAATTTATGCTAAATGGAGCATTAACTGTTGGAACTATGGATGGTGCTAATGTAGAGATTGTCGAAGAAGTAGGACATGAACATGCATTTATTTTTGGTGCTTCTTCAGATGAGATTATTTCTTTAGAAAAATCGAGAGCATATAATCCTATGGAAATTTTTAATAATGACCATGAAATAAGAGGAGTTTTAATGCAGTTGATCAATGGATATTATTCTCCTGAAAATCCGGAATTATTTAGAGAAATTTACAATTCGTTATTGAATACATACAATAGTGATCGACCAGATACTTACTTTATTCTTAGAGACTTCCGCTCTTATATTGATGCACAAGCGCGTGTAGAAGAAGCATATAAGAACCAAGATGGTTGGGCGAGTTCTGCAATAATTAATGTGGCAAGTTGTGGTAAGTTTAGTTCAGATAGAACCATTCAAGAGTATGTAGATGATATTTGGCATTTAGAAAAAGTTAAAGTAGAACTATAAACGAATAATAAAAAAGAAGAATCCTTATATGGACTTGTTATAGTCGGTAGGATTCTTCTTTTTTATAAAAATATACGGATGTGTGGATTTAGTAGCAGTTATGGGGGGTTAGGATTCTTGTTCTTCAACTGTCATAATAAATTCTTTTGCAAATTTATTTTTACCTTTTGCTTTTACATAGAAATATCCGATGATACTAAAAATAACCGCTCCTATAAAGTTCACAAACATATCAAACATGGTATCGTGTAATCCGATGTCTAAATATCCAGAAATTGGTAACATTTTTCCGTTGATTGAGACGTCTGTTATATCACCTATGACGATAGGTGTATTTTCTCCATAAGGATTTAATTCGACAGATCGAATCGTGTGAATGATTGTATCTTTTTGCATATCAGTCCCTAATATTAAATCTACTCCATATTCGAAAAATTCCCAAAGAACACCAACTGTCATAGAAAAACAAAAAGCGGCTACAGCAACATATGCTGGCGAAAGTTTTAGGCTTGTTTTTTTGGAAGTATTTAACAAGTCGATAATTCCAATTCCGATAGCAGCACATAAAAAACCATTAATTGTGTGTAAGATGGTGTCCCAGTTGTGAAATTTTATATAGTAAGCATTGATTTCGCCTAAAATTTCAGCAGCAAATATGAAGAGCAGTATAATTACAGTAAGAGTTGTAGGAAACTTTATTTTTAGTGTTTTTTCAAAATAAGCTGGAAGGAGTAGTAGGATGGTTGTGAGAATGCAAATCAAAATGCTATTGTATTCCTCACGGAAAAAAGAGCGGATAGCTGTGAGTATAATTAAGGATTGTAAAATTAAGTAAATAGTATACTCAACTTTGTCTTGTTTAATATGATGAATAAGTGTTTTTAAATCGTTTTTTTTCATTATTTTAGATCTTCCTTTAATCCGTTATTAAAAATTTTTACAATACGTGCAATACGTTCGATTTCTTCGCATTGCTCTTCTTCGTTTATTCCTTCTTCTAGTAGAAGTGATGAATTGCTTTGTATCAATGTGGAATTTTAAATAGTATTGAGTAAATATTTAAGTATAAAAAATAGCCAATCAAGGACAGAATTCATGAAAGGCTATTATACAATGAATTATTTGATTTGAGTTCCTGTTTTTCCGTGTAGTGCATCAAGTGCATGATTACACGACGTAATAATTGCAGTCCTTTGATTTCCAGCTTTTATAAATGAGATGGAAGATTCAACTTTTGGAAGCATAGATTTTCCAGCAAACTCGCCTTGTTCAATATATGCCTCAGCTTCAGAAACGGTCATTTCCTTAATTGGGGTTTGGCCATCTTTGTTATAATTTAGGTAGGCATATTCGACGTCAGTAACAATCATGAAAACATCAGCATTTACTTCTTTTGCAAGTAAACCGCCAGCGAGATCTTTTTCAATTACGGCACTCGCACCTCTCAAATTGTAATCTTGAGCCATAACAGGGATTCCGCCACCACCACAGGCAATAACTACTTGATCTGCATCTAGTAAAGCTCGTATTGCATCGATTTCTACAATGGAGACAGGCTTTGGAGCTGAAACAATACGCTGGAATGAATTAGGTTTTATTTCTATGACATGATTCCCTTTTAATTCTTCCGCATCTGCTTCTTCACGACTCATAATACGTCCAACTTTTTTGATTGGATTGTAGAATGATTCGTCATATGGATCTACCATGACTTGTGTTAATACAGTTGATACTGTTTTGTGAATTCCTCTTTTTAATAGCTCGACACGTATGCCGTTTTGTAAATCGTAGCCGATATAACCTTGGCTCATAGCAGAACAAACAGACATAGGTGCTGATGTATATCCTTCATTTTGTTTTGGGAATTCATTCATTGCAGCGTGAATCATTCCAACTTGAGGTGCATTGCTATGAACAAGTGCAATTTGCCAACCTTCTTGAATGAAATCAGCGATGATTTTTGCGGTTTTTGTAACTGCTATTTTTTGAGCAGGGAGATTGGTGCCTAAAGCATTATGGCCAAGTGCCATAACAATTCTTTTTTTTGCCATATAAATACCTCTTTCTTAATGATTGTCAACTAAACCATTCACAAACAAAATATATTTGGAATAGTGCAATTCGCAAACAAAACCATATTTGGAATAGTGCAATTCGCAAACAAAACCATGTTTGGAATAGTGCAATTCGCAAACAAAACCATGTTTGCTCATATAGGGCTGCGCCCTATATAATAATAATGTAAATTGCGGTTTTGTATGCAAGCATACAAACCTACATTTTCATTATTATTTTGCACGGCTTAGCTGATACAAATATTATAGTGTTTCTACTAGAAAAATGCAACTAGATTTGATATACTGTTTGGAGTGGGTGTGAAATGATATGGAGGGCAGATGACTTTTGAATGTCATCTGATAATGTAGGATAATAAAACAAAAGGAGTAAAACGATGAAATTAATTACGTTTGCAATTCCTTGTTATAATTCAGCGGAATATATGAGGAAGTGTATTGAGTCGCTATTGCCTGGGGGAGAAGAAGTGGAAATTATCATTGTGAATGATGGCTCGACTAAGGATAATACAGCAGAAATAGCAGATGAGTATTGTGAAAAATATCCGAATATTTGCAAGGCGATTCATCAAGAAAATGGTGGGCATGGTGAGGCGGTAAATGCGGGATTGCGTAATGCATCAGGCATATTTTATAAAGTGGTCGATAGCGATGATTGGGTTGACTTAGAGGCATACATGGAAGTGTTAGAAACACTTCGTAGCTTTGTGTTTGGAGAAGATACGCTTGATATGTTGATTTCTAACTTTGTTTATGAAAAACAAGGTGTGAGGAATAAGAGAGTTATGCAATATCGTAAAGCATTACCAATACGCCAATTGACGAATTGGAGTGGTGTGAAGCATTTTATGTTAGGGCAGTACATATTGATGCATTCTGTAATATATCGAACAGAAATGCTTCGGAATTGTGGATTGGAATTACCAAAGCATACATTCTATGTTGATAATATTTTTGTATATCAACCATTACCACATGTGAATAACATATATTATTTAGATGTTAATTTTTATCGCTATTATATAGGCAGAGAAGATCAATCCGTGAATGAGCAAATTATGATTGGACGTATCGACCAGCAAATTCGTGTAAATAAGCTTATGCTCGGCTACTATGACTTGAGAAAAATTCCTTGTAGAAAATTGAGAAAATATATGACAGGGTATTTAGAAATTATGATGACGGTTTCCTCTATATTAGCAATTAAATCTAGTACGGAAGAAAACTTGGAAAAAAAGAAAGAACTTTGGAGTTATTTAAAAAAATTAAATTTGCCACTATACTTGAGACTTCGTTGGGGATTTTTAGGACAAAGTATGAATTTACCAGGAAAAGGTGGGCGAAAAGTATCGATTGCAGGATACAAAATAAGTCAAAAATTTTATGGATTTAACTAGCCAAAAAAAAAATTAAAAAAAGTGTTGACATTTTTTGAAATAACGAGTATACTTACTGAGCAGTCAAGAGTGGTACACACTTAAGACATAGACAGTATGGGATCTTAGCTCAGCTGGGAGAGCATCTGCCTTACAAGCAGAGGGTCACAGGTT
>CAYJKD010000008.1:6330-26997 GCA_964370595.1 uncultured Lachnospiraceae bacterium | reverse complement strand
GGTATAGGATATCCTGATATCCTTGTTTGAGTAAGGATAAGGTGTAATCGTATACCATTTCACTATCATTCGTAATCACATTGTAGACATTACTGTGATGAAAATTACCATTAAGTGAAATAATGGGAACTTTAGATGCCGCTCTGTAAATATACTGGTTATTCTTATCATCTTCTTCTACAAAGTCAGAACCGATTAAGATAATGGCATCTACATTTTTAGACAATAGAAGTTCTAATTGGTTTTGCTTTTCCTGGTAAGAAGATCCTGTGCAACAGAGAAAACAAAAGTATCCATTCTTATGTAGGTCGATACTCAGATGGTTAATGGCTTCAGCAAAGAAGGTATCTGAGGCATTGACGCATAAAAGTCCAATGGTTTTCATAGAATTTGATACAAGACCTCTTGCGAATGCATTAGGGACATAGTTTAGGTTTTCCATAATAGAAAGAACCTTATCCCTGGTTTTTTTGCTTACATTAGGATTGTTATTAAGAACTCGAGAGACTGTAGCAGTAGAGACACCTGCTTTTTCTGATATGTGATAGATATTTATATTTTTCATCATACCTCCTTTTTGTAACCGCTTACATTATTGGTATTGTAGCACCGATTTATATGAAAAACAAGTGTTGATTGGCGAAAATAGTACCAAATTATTGGATGTAAATCTATTGAAAATAGATAAAAATTATTTTATCAAGTGTATTTCTAACTAGTTAAGCTCTTAAAATGGAAAATTGTAACCGCTTACCTGGGGGGAGTGATTCGATAAGTGAAGGATATTTAATTATTTATTGTTAGAAGTGAAGAAAGTTGATAATATCTCATCTTTTTACTTTTATAAAACAGATTTAAGCCATAATCTTCTAAGGATTACAGGTTGTTTTAATTTGTGGTTTTTAAGAAGCTACCGAGCGGGCGTTGGTCAGATTTAATGTTGATCGTCCGTTAGAGCAACTAAATTATTTGCTACAAAGAATATTTCTATGATATAATGCAGGAATGGACATAGGAAGGAGAAAGTGAGGCGTTTTTTGATATGACAGTAATCTTAAGTATTAAAGATATTAGAAAGAGTTATCATAGGAAACGATTCCTAAAAGACATCTCATTAGAGGTGAAAAAGGGAGAACGCCTAGGGGTTCTTGGAGATAATGGATCTGGAAAATCAACACTACTTTCTATTGTAGCAGGAATGAATCTTGCAGATGGTGGAGATATTCTATATTGTAATCAGAAAATAGGGAAGGTCCAAAGACGAAAAATATCTTATGTGCCACAAGTGCCTAATTTAGTAGAGGAACTTAGCGTAAAAGATAATCTAAGGCTTTGGCATAATGTTTATCATTTAAAGGATTTTGATAAAACCATTTCAGAGATTCCTAATTTTTTAGGAATAGAAAAAATGTTGAAAAAAAAGGTATCTTCTCTTTCTGGAGGTATGAAAAAGAAGGTATCTATAGCGGTGAGTCTTATGAATCAACCAGAATTGTTGATACTAGATGAACCATATGCGGCACTTGATTTTAAGACCATCGAAGCATTTGATGAACATTTGCATTCTCTTAAGGATTTGACCATATTATTTGCGAGTCATGATCCTAGAGATATTAGTAAACTATGCAATAGGGCTATATTCATGAAAGAAGGAATTGTTGTGCATTACCAAGAACAAGAACTTCATTCAGTTGAAATAGAAAATTGGTATCACAAATACTGATAATTTAGGAGGAGAAAATTATGTATTGTAAAGATTGTGGAAACTTGATGGAAGATGAAAGCGGTATCTGTAAGCAGTGTAATCCAGAACAATCACAACCAGAAGCTCAAGAAGCAGAACCAGTAGGAGCTATAGCAGAACCAGGAATGCCTGAGGCAGAACCAGTAGGAGTTACAGCAGAGCCAGGAATATTAGACTTAGAGCCAAAGAAGAAAAGTAAATTACCATTTATAATTGGAGGAGTTGTAGCAGGTATTGGAGTAATTGCAGCAACAGCATTTTTGTTCGTTTGGAATAGCGATGAAATGGTAGTGGGACGTGCAATTGCAAATACGAATGAAGTTTTAGAAGAAGAATATGAAACCTTAAGAGAAGAAATTCCAGCATTTAACTTATTTGACATGTACTCAAAAGATTTTTACGGAATTACAGTTGGTTACAATGGAATCGTTACAGTAGAAGCATTGCATGATGCAGAAAATCAAAAAATGAAAATTGGTGTAGATGCAATGGGTTACTCTGGGAATGTTGTAGTGTCAAATGAAGCGATTACCGTAGAATCAGAAGATATTTTGGGTGATACTAGCTATGGAGTTGATCTTGTTAATTTAGTTAAGGATATTAATGCAAATGAATCTTTTGGAATTCAATTACCAAGTAGTTTGGACTTGAAACTGTTTATGGACTATGAAGCTTATCAGGAACGAATTGAATTAGGGGTAGAGAAAATTAATGAGGATTTAGAAGAAAGTATCTTGATTGAAAAAGTTGGGAATGAAGAAAAAACAATTAATGGCAAGACAATCAACACAAAAATCTATCAATTAAGCATGGATAGTGAAGTTCTAAAAGAAGCTACCATGGAAATTTTAAATTTAGCATATGGGGATAAAGAATTCAAGGCGGTTTATGACCCATGGAACGAGCTGTCCCTTCTATTGAGTAATGGGATGGTAGAAAATACAATGAGCACAGACCAGATTCTAGAGTATATGAATTTAGAAGTTGAATCAATGTTTCCAGAAGGAATGGTTAATTGTTACTTAGGAATCTATGATAACAAAATTGTATCATACGAAGTGGAAATGCTAGATAGTACAAATTCAGTACTTGTAACCTTTAACCCAGAAGGAAACATGCTAGACTCTGTTGTTTTAACTGTAGAAGCTTCCGAGTTAATGAGTCCTGTTACAATGGAAATGGGCGTGAAGGATAAGGTAGTGGAAGCAAAATGGTTAGATGAAGTGGTTTTTTTCTATGATGCAAATCAAGTAAAAGATAATGTGATGGTTAATTCTGGAGGAATAGAATATATATTTGATTTAGCAGCAGATAATGACAGTGAAATAGAGGCAAGAATGGATATTGAAGGAGCAGAAGTGATTGTCGGTATTATTTTTGATGGAATTGATACAGAGAACTTTGAACACCCATCAGATTATATCAGTATTTTTACACGCGATATCAATGAGCTTAGTGAAGAGATTGGAAGTTTAGTAATGGAAACATTTATGGGAATGTAAAGGAATAATATGAAAACCATTGTTTTTTTGGAATTAAAGCAACTTCGGTATCGAATTAGTGTCCTTGCAATCGTCTTTCTTTTTATGACAGGAATCTGTTTGTTAATAGGAAAAATGGCAATCAGTACACTGCAAGATAGTCCGTTGAAATTACCAGTTGCAGTAGTTAATCTAGATCAGAGTTTAGAGATGGAATTGCTTCTAAATGCAGTGTTGGAGCATGAATTGGTAGAAGAGCGCTTTGATATTTTGGCTGTTGCAACGAAGGAAAGTGATTTGGAAAATATAGAAGATGTGATAGCTACAGTAACATTTCCAGAAGGTTTTTTGGCTAGTGTAATTAATGGGGAGAATCTCTCTCCCCTATTGATGATTAATCGAGGAACTCCACTAGAAACTTTTTTATTAGAAAACCTTACTCAAAGTTTAGGAACGTTAATGGTACAAACACAAAGTGGTGTGTATACAGCGATTGCAGAAATGGCAAAATACCACTCATTGGATCAAGCATTAATTATGGATATCAATCTAGTATATATCAAAGCACTATTAGGAATGGAATCCACTTTTATAGAAAATGATCTTTCCTATGTTCAAAAGTGGACAATTGAAACGTATTATATCGTATCAATAATGATATTTTTAATGTTTTTATCTGTAGGATTATTTTACCGTGATATAAATTTATTTAGTAGGTTGCAATGGTTCCAGGGAGTGAGAGCAGCTGGTGGAAATTATTGGTGTTTTTATTTGGCGCGATTGGGGATTTTATTCGGTATTTATTTTATACTATTTGCAGGTTGTTTTTGGGTTATACAAATTCCGTTCTCTATCCAAACTCTAGTGAATATAGGGATTTGTACGTTCTTTTTCTTGATGGTTTCTTGTGTAATATTCAATTTATTGAATCATATGAGCATTGCAATCCAAGGGTCTATTGTTTTTCATGGAGCCTGTTTGATATTAGCTGGTGGAATTATACCAAGTGCATTTTTGCCTCAAATTGCAGCAGATGTAGGTGCTGTTATGCCAATCGCACTAATAAGAGATGGGTTGTTAGGAGAGCGAATAATTCCGATGATTATAATATCGATAATACTATTTGTTTTTTTATATGTTCAGAATGAGAAGACAATGAAAGGAACTGCTGTCAATGAGTTTGTTTAAAACGTGCTACCTCATATACTCAAAGATGTGTTTGAGAAATCCGGCTTTTATTCTCTGCATTTTACTTTTGCCTCTTTCAGTGGCTGGAATCTTATTATCAATGGATTCAGAAAATAATTTTGCAATTGGAATTTATGCTACAGGCGATGATATGAGTGTAAATCAGATATACACACGCTTAGAGAGTAATAATCAATATCGTTTTGAAATTGTTGGAAGTGAAGCGGAGTTAGAAGAAAAAGTATCGCAAGGAATATTTGAATTAGGGTATGTTTTTTTGGAAGGATTTTCAAAACAGGTTGAAAAAGGAGATCTATATCGTCTAGTAAAAGTTGTTAAATACGAAGATGATTGGTATCATAATTTTATTAATATACAAATTTTTGAATCAATCTATGAGCAAGTTGTTCCGTATTTAACACTTAACTATTTAGAAGAAAATGAAATAAAGATAGAACTAGATACCATTGAAACTGAAATCGAAGAAAATAAAAATAGTGAGAATGCATTTTCTATTGCAATGAATTCGGAAAATAAAGAAGATCAGATTGAAAACGAGCAGTGGGTAATGCCTATGATTAGAGGTTTGATTTGTATATTTTTATTGGCACTAACTATTATTTTTGCAATATCGATTCCCACTAAAAAACAGCTGTTTTCTGCATATGTAAACCCGTATCTGATGAAGTTTTATTCCGTGATTCCAGCATATACCTACAGCCTTGCATCAGCAATAATTGCATTAGTAATTGCAAATCTAGAATTGAAACAAGGGACATTTTCAATTGTAAGAGAAATCGGCTATTTAATGTTGCTTCAAATCTCATTAGCAATATTTTCGTTGATTATCAGCAAACTTATAAAAAGTGAAATTTTAATGGTATGCCTTCCATTTTTGATTGTGGGTGTGGTAGTTACCCATCCGATATTTTTTGATATTACGTTTTTGTTTCCAAACTTAGAAAAAATTTTACGCTTTCTCCCTACCTATTCATATTGTAGTGGGATGTGGTGGTATGGAAGTTTTTTCTTATTGGCTATTGGTAGTGGTATGTTAATAAGAAGGGGATAATGAGTGTATGAAAGTGAAGTTGATTAAAGATGCGCTAAAGATGGCATGGCCTTCTGTACTAGAGTCATTTTTTGTATCTCTTACTGGTATGGTGGATTCTCTTATGGTTAGTGCTTTAGGAGCCTATGCGGTATCTGCAATTGGCTTAACAGCACAACCTAAATTTGTTGTACTTGCCATATTTATTGCAATGAATGTCGGAACTTCTGCGATTGTAGCAAGGCGTAAGGGGCAAGAAGATCGATATGGTGCCAATCAAATTTTAGTTTTAACCTTGATTATGGCGACTGTGTTTGGAATTTTACTAGGCACTGTGGTCAGTGGATTTGCTGGTCCAATTATGAAACTTTGTGGTTCAGCGCCTGACACCCATGAAGGTGCAACGCTCTACTTTGAAATCATCATTCAAGGAATGATATTTCAAGTGATTTCCTTGGCTATTAATGCAGCACAGAGAGGAGCGGGAAGAACACAAATTGCAATGAGAACTAGTTTGGTATCAAATGGGATTAATATGTTGGGGAACTATTTGCTGATTGAAGGTAATTTTGGGTTTCCTGCACTTGGAATTCGTGGTGCGGCTTATGCAACTGTATTTGGATCTGTTGTAGCTTGTGCTATGAGTATTTGTTCCATTATTCCCAAAGATGGTTTTATTAGCCTTCCCTATATGATAAAAAATAAAGTAAAACCTGTGATTCAGACAGTTCATACTATGGTTGGGTTTGCTAGTAATGTATTTGTGGAGCAAATTTTTGCTAGATTAGGTTTTTTAGCAGTTACGATTATGGCAGCTAATCTAGGCACGGATGTATTTGCTGCACACCAAGTGGGAATGAATATTATGGGGCTTTCTTTCTCTTTCGCTGATGGTATGCAAGTTGCAGCAGTGGCTTTAATCGGAAGCAGTTTAGGGAAAAATGAAATTGAACTTGCAAAAAATTATGGAAAGATTTGTCAACGAATCGGAAATGTGATATCTTTAATATTAGCATTTATATATACTATAGGTGGAGAATTTTTATATTCCCTTTATTTTGATGAAGCATATATTATTGATATTGGAATAGTAATTTTACGTTTTATAACGATTATTGTTGTGCTGCAGATTGCCCAAGTAATTTATATGGGTTGTTTAAGAAGTGCAGGGGATGTAAAATTTACAACAATCACTGCGTGTTTTAGTATTGGGGTAATACGCCCAGCAGTAGCTTATATATTATGTTATGTATTAGAACTTGGAATTATAGGGATTTGGCTAGGAATTTTAGCAGATCAGTGCACTAGATTAGCATTGACATCATGGAGATTTAAATCAGGAAAATGGACAAAGATTAGGATATAAGGAGTAATTATGTGTAGAGAAGAAAATACAAGAGAACTATTAGCGTTTTTGGATAAGAGCCCATCTGCATTTCATGCAGTAGAAAATATGAAAAATGAGTTGGTTTTAGCTGGGTATGAAGAGAAATTTGAAGAAGAAGAATGGGAATTGGAAGTTGGAAAAGGCTATTTTACTACTAGGAATGGTTCTGCTCTAATTGCTTTTGTTATTCCTAAAAAAGATTATGTAGGATATCAAATTATGGCTAGCCATAGCGATTCTCCTACATTTAAGATAAAGACCAATCCAGAGATGGTAGTAGAGAATAAATATGTTAAATTAAATATTGAAAAATATGGTGGGATGATTTGTTCCACATGGCTTGATCGTCCATTATCTATAGCAGGAAGAGTAGTTGTATCGACAGATAATGGAATTGAATCAAAACTGATTCATGTTGACCAAGATTTGTTGATGATTCCTAACTTAGCAATTCATATGAATCGAGGAGTAAATGAAGGATATGAGTGGAATGCTCAAAAGGATTTACTTCCACTTGTTGGTGGAATTGAAACAAAAGGTGCTTTTGCAAAACTGATTGCTGATGAAGCAGGAGTGGATGAATCTGAAGTTTTAGATACTGATTTATTCCTTTATAATCGAATGAAAGGCACTTTGGTAGGAATTGAAAAAGAATTTATTTGTAGTGGAAGATTAGATGATTTACAATGTGCATATGCTTCGCTAAAAGGTCTTTTGAAATCCAACCCAACAGATAGTGTTGCTGTGCATTGCGTGATGGATAATGAAGAGGTTGGAAGTGGGACAAAGCAAGGTGCGGCGTCTACATTTTTGAAAGATGTTCTACAACGTATTAATGCTTCCTTAGGGCGTAATGAAGAACAATATCACAGAGCGATCAGCTCTAGTTTTATGGTTTCTGCTGATAATGCCCATGGAGTACATCCAAATTTAGGGGAAAAAGCGGATCCTACAAATCGCCCTTTTTTAAATGAAGGCATTGTAATTAAGTATAGTGCAAACCAAAAATATACAACAGATGCAATATCGGGTGGCATTTTTAGGGCATTGTGTAAAAAAGCTGAAGTTCCAGTTCAAACATTTGCTAATCGCTCAGATATAATTGGTGGTTCAACATTAGGAAATGTTTCAACATCTCAAGTTCCACTAAATACAGTAGATATTGGTTTAGCACAATTGGGAATGCATTCGGCATATGAAACTGGTGGAGCAAAAGATGCAGAATATCTCATTCAAGTAGCAGAAAAGTTGTTTTCAAGTAGCATTCGTGTAAAAGGAAATACAATTGATATTATATAGGTAAAAGGAGAAAGAGTCATGGGTAAGATTCGAACAAGATTTGCACCAAGTCCAACAGGACGGATGCATGTAGGAAATTTAAGAACAGCACTTTATGCATATTTAATTACAAAACACGAAGGTGGAGATTTTTTACTTCGTATTGAAGATACAGATCAAGAGCGTATACTAGAAGGTGCAGTGGAAATCATTTATCGCACATTAGAGAAAACAGGATTGATTCATGATGAAGGTCCAGATAAAGATGGAGGAGTAGGTCCTTATGTTCAAAGTGAACGTCAAGCTTCTGGAATTTACTTAGAATATGCAAAACAATTGGTAGAAAAAGGAGAAGCATATTACTGTTTCTGTACACAAGAACGTCTGGATACCTTGAAATCTAATGTAGAAGGTATGGAGATTATGTCTTATGATAAACATTGTCTGCCATTAGCAAAAGAACAAGTTGAGGCAAATTTGGCAGCAGGAATGCCTTATGTTATTCGACAAAATAATCCAACAGAAGGAACAACCACATTTGAGGATGAAATCTATGGAGCGATTTCAGTGGATAATGCAGAACTTGATGATATGGTTTTAATGAAATCAGATGGATATCCAACTTATAATTTTGCGAATGTAGTAGATGATCACTTGATGGGAATTACTCATGTGGTAAGGGGGAATGAATACTTATCTTCTTCTCCTAAGTATAATCGTTTATATCATGCATTTGGATGGGATGTACCAACCTATGTTCACTGTCCTTTAATTACAAATGAAGAGCATAAAAAATTGAGTAAACGTAGTGGGCATTCTTCTTATGAAGATCTATTAGACCAAGGATTTATTACAGAAGCAATTGTAAACTACGTATCTCTATTAGGTTGGTCTCCAGAAGATAATCAGGAAATTTTTAGTTTGCAACAATTAATTGAACAATTTAACTATAAAAATATTAGTAAATCCCCTGCAGTGTTTGACATGACAAAACTCCGTTGGATGAATGGGGAATATATAAAGGCGATGGAAGCAGAACCGTTCTTTGAAATGGCAAAACCTTATATTCAATCAGTCATTAAGAAGGATTTAGATTTGAAAAAAATCGCTAATATGGTAAAGACAAGAATTGAAACATTTACAGATATTGCGGATTTGATCGACTTTTTTGAAGCATTACCAGAATATGATATTGCTATGTATACACATAAAAAAATGAAAACGAATACAGAGAATTCATTGGAAGTTTTAAAAGGGCTTCTTCCTATATTAGAAGGATTTGATGAATATTCCAATGATGCTCTTTATGCAGGGATTACAAAGTATGTAGAAGAACAAGGGTGTAAGGCAGGATACATTATGTGGCCTCTTAGAACTGCAGTATCAGGAAAACAAATGACTCCTGCAGGAGCTACAGAAATCATGGAAATAATTGGAAAAGAAGAAACGATAGCAAGAGTGAAAAAAGGAATTGAGTTGTTAACGAATGCCATTTCATAAGAATCAAATAGAGGCAATTGAGCATAAAGAAGGGCCGATGATGGTTTTAGCTGGTCCAGGGTCAGGGAAAACAACGGTACTAACCCATCGCATTAAATATTTGGTGTCTCAATGCAAGGTTGATCCAGCACATATTTTAGTTATTACCTTTACGAAAGCAGCTACAGAAGAAATGAAGGAACGTTTCTATCATTTGGTTGGAGAGGAGCGACTTCCAGTTGCATTTGGCACGTTTCACTCAATATTTTTTCAAATTTTAAAACGTGCTTATGGTTACCAAGGAAGTAATATTGCAAGGGAAGAACAAAGAATGGGATTTCTTCGAGCTTTGGTGGAGCAAGAAGATATTGATGTAGAAGATATCGTAGAATTTTGTCATTCCATTCTTGGAGAGATTAGCCTTGTTAAGGGTGAAATGCTTTCCCTTGAACACTATTACGCAAAAAACTGCTCTGAAACATTATTTAAAAAATTTTATCAAGGGTATGAAAGTAAGATGTTACAAGAGAATCTTATTGATTTTGATGATATGCTTGTGATGTGTTATGAATTATTAAAACAACGAAGTGATATTCTAAGCGCTTGGCAAAAAAAGTTTCGTTATATTCTTGTAGACGAATTTCAAGATATCAATCGTGTTCAATACGAAATTGTTCGAATGCTGGCAAGACCACAAGATAACTTATTTATTGTAGGAGATGATGACCAATCAATTTATAGATTTCGAGGTGCAAAGCCAGAAATAATGTTGGGATTTCTTAAAGATTATCCACAGGCTAGCCAAACATTACTGGGGATAAACTATCGTTCTACATCTACAATTGTGGAAACAGCAAAGCAATTGATTTCGAATAATAAAGTAAGATATGAGAAAGAGATTTATGCTGCAAAAGGAGTTGGAAAGCCAGTTACAACAGAATGTTATGAAGACGAAGGAAATCAAGCAAAAGGCATGATTCAAATGATTCAAAGTTATGTTAAGGCAGGATATCAATGGGAAGATATTGCAGTTTTATTTCGTACCAATATGGAACCGCGAATATTAACACAACGATTGATGGAGTATAATATTCCATTTCAAATGAGAGATGTGCTACCCAATATGTACGAACATTGGATTGCGAAGGATTTATTGGCGTATTTGAGAATGGCACATTATGAAAAGCAGCGTAGTGATATGCTTCGAATCATGAATAAGCCAAAGCGATATATCAGCAGAGATGCTTTGGTAAGTGGACAGGTCTCAATGAAAGAATTAAAACGTTGGTATCAAGATAAACCTTGGATGATAGAGCGGATTGAACAATTAGAGTTCGACTTAGCTATGATAAAAAAAATGTTACCGAAAGCAGCACTTCATTATATTAGGAAAACTTGTGGATATGATAAGTATTTAGAAGAACATGCAGAATTTAGGCGAATTGATAAAGATGAATTATTTCAAATAGCAGAACAGTTGCAAGAAAGTGCAGCTACATATGGAACGGTAGATGATTTTTTTGAACATATAAAGGATTATAGCGAACGATTAAAAGAAAAGATAGAACAAAAAACACAATTAAAGCAAGGAATTTCTTTAATGACAATGCATAGTGCAAAAGGGTTAGAATACCCGATTGTTTACATTATGGATGTGATAGAAGGAATCATTCCTTATCACAAGGCAGTAATCCAAGCAGATATAGAAGAAGAGAGGCGTATGTTCTATGTTGCAATGACAAGAGCAAAAGAGAGATTACATATTTGTTATGTAAAAGAACGATATGGAAAGAGAAAAGAACGATCACGCTTTATTGACGAGTATCAAGGATTATAGTTGCAATTTTACTATAAATTTGTTAAAGTAAGGACATACACAAGTATGCTTATTTATGAAAGGAGATATTATGGCAGAGAATACAAATGTACCAAACGTAGAAGAAGGATTTGAAGAGGAAACATTTATCACTTTAGTATTGGATGATGATAGCGAAGTAGAATGTTTACTTTTAACACAATTAGTAATTGATGGTGCAGAATACGTTGCATTACTTCCTAATGAAGGTGAAGTTTCAGAAGAGGAAGAAGGCGAAGTTTATCTTTACCGTTATGCAGAGGATGCTGATGGCAATCCAGATCTTCAAAATATTGAAGATGATGCAGAATATGAAAAAGTTTCAGAGGCATTTGATGAGTGGTTAGATGCACAAGAATTCGATGAAATCGTTGAAGGTGACGAGTAGAATGAAACATAAAGGGCTAAAAGTACTAGGAATTGCAAGTGCCTTAGCCATAGCATTAACAATGCCATCTTTTGCAGCGCATTGGGGGCAAATTGGATATGATTGGTTCTACTACTTAGATGATGGGAATGTTGCAAAGAGCCAATGGGTAACATCAGAAGGTGGAACTTTTTATGTAAATGCCGATGGAAAAATGGCAAAAAACCAATGGGTTAATGCTGATGGAAAATGGTATTTTGTAGATGCAAGTGGACTAATGCTGAAAAATACAGCTTATGAAGATGGTACAAAAAAGTATTGGTTAGGTGAAGATGGTGTAATGCTATCAAATCAGTGGTATCAATTGGAAAATGGGGTCTGGCACTACTATTCAGAGAGTGGAGTTGCGTTATCCAATG
Organism: uncultured Lachnospiraceae bacterium; assembly: GCA_964370595.1. GTDB lineage: Bacteria > Bacillota > Clostridia > Lachnospirales > Lachnospiraceae > Brotaphodocola. Next base: position 14,748 of record CAYJKD010000008.1, on the reverse strand, counting down.
GTTGGTATTTGATTGATGGTTACTATTATTACTTTATGAAGAGTTCTTCTATGGCAGTGGATGCTTTAATTTCCACTGGAAACCGTGTAGGACCTGATGGCAGATGGATTGAGAAATAAAAGTGATAGAATAAAGAAAAAGAGTATTTTGTAAGAAACAAGATGCTCTTTTTTTTTTAAACATTGGTATAATAACTTGTAGTTATAATAAAAATTCCTTTCTTATATGGATAATAAGAAATAATTCTTTTCGGAGTGTTGAAAAATATAGATAAATACGATACACTGTTAGATAATATGCGTTAATGGAATAAAGTGCTAAAAGAAGGAGAAGGATTATGAATTGTAATATTGTTACGATTCCAGGAGATGGGATTGGACCAGAGATTGTGAAAGAAGCATGTAAGGTTTTGGATCAGGTCGCAAAAATCTATGACCATACATTTTCATATAAAGAGATATTGATGGGTGGTTGTTCTATTGATGCTCATGGAGTTCCTCTTACAGATGAGGCGCTAGAAGTCGCTAAGAATAGTGAAGCAGTACTTTTAGGTGCAATTGGTGGAGATGTAGGAAATTCACGTTGGTATGATATAGAGCCAAAATTAAGACCAGAAGCAGGTCTTTTGAAAATTCGAAAAGAGCTAAACTTATTTGCAAATATTCGCCCTGCTTATTTATATAAAGAATTAGCAAGTGCATGCCCTCTTAAAGAAGAAATCATCGGAGATGGTTTTGATATGGTAATTATGAGAGAGTTAACAGGTGGAATTTATTTTGGAGAGAGATCTACAAAAGAGGTAGATGGAGGACTCCAAGCAACAGATGCTATGACCTATCATGAAAATGAAATTAGAAGAATTGCTATTAAAGCATTTGATATTGCAATGAAGAGAAAAAAAGAAGTAATTAGTGTAGATAAAGCGAACGTACTAGATTCTTCAAGATTATGGAGAAAGGTAGTAGAAGACGTTGCTAAAGGCTATCCAGAAGTTAAGCTTTCTCATATGTTAGTAGATAATTGTGCTATGCAGTTAGTAATGAACCCAAGGCAGTTTGATGTTGTTTTGACTGGAAATATGTTTGGAGATATATTGTCTGATGAAGCGAGTATGATTACTGGTTCAATCGGTATGTTATCTTCTGCGAGCTTAAATGAAACAAAACTTGGAATGTATGAGCCAAGTCATGGATCAGCACCAGATATTGCAGGAAAAAATCTTGCTAATCCGATTGCAACGATTCTTTCGGCGGCGATGATGCTTCGCTATTCTTTTGACTTAGATAAAGAAGCAGAGTCAATTGAGGAGGCCGTGCAGCAAGTGCTTGCAGATGGATATCGTACAGGAGATATCATGTCTGAGGGTTGTAAACGAGTAGGAACAATGGATATGGGTAATTTGATTGTTGAAAGGATACGGAGGAAGGATTCATGAGAAGTGATAATGTAAAGGCGGGAATGCAACAGGCACCGCACCGCTCTCTATTTAATGCATTGGGATTTACAAAAGAAGAAATGAAAAAACCATTGGTTGGAATAGTGAGTTCTTATAATGAAATCGTTCCAGGTCATATCAATCTAGATAAAATTGTTGATGCGGTCAAACTTGGTGTAGCAATGGCGGGGGGAGTTCCAGTCGTATTTCCAGCCATTGCTGTATGCGATGGAATTGCCATGGGACATACAGGTATGAAGTATTCTTTGGTTACCAGAGATTTAATTGCAGACTCTACAGAATGTGTGGCCCTAGCCCATCAATTTGATGCACTTGTAATGATACCGAACTGTGATAAAAATGTACCAGGACTTCTTATGGCGGCAGCAAGAGTTAATGTACCAACTGTATTTGTCAGTGGTGGTCCGATGTTAGCTGGTAAGGTAAATGGAGAAAAAACAAGTCTCTCTAGTATGTTTGAAGCAGTAGGTGCTTATGCAGCAGGAAAAATGAGCGCAGAAGAAGTAGAAGAGTATGAAAATAAAGTATGTCCTACATGTGGTTCTTGCTCAGGAATGTATACTGCAAATAGTATGAACTGTTTAACCGAGGTACTAGGAATGGGGCTTCCAGGAAATGGAACAATTCCAGCAGTATACTCAGAAAGAATTCGTCTTGCTAAGATGGCAGGTATGGCTGTTATGAATATGTTAGAAAAAAATATTCGGCCAAAAGATATTATGACAGAAGCTGCATTTATGAATGCATTAACAATGGATATGGCCCTTGGATGTAGCACCAATAGTATGTTGCATTTACCTGCAATTGCACATGAGGCAGGGGTTAATTTGAACTTAACAATAGCAAATGAAATTAGTGCAAAAACACCTAATCTTTGCCATCTAGCACCAGCAGGCCATACTTATATTGAAGATTTATATGAGGCAGGTGGTATTCCAGCAGTAATGAAAGAGATTGCTAGCCTCGATCTGATCAACCTTGATTGTATGACAGTAACAGGGGAAACAGTAGGAACTAATATTGAGTCAGCATATAATAAAAATCATGATGTCATTCGTCCAGCAAGTAATCCATATAGTAAAACTGGTGGAATTGCTGTTCTAACAGGAAATCTTGCTCCAGATTCTTGCGTGGTAAAACGTTCGGCAGTTGTAGAGGAAATGTTGAAGCATGAAGGGCCAGCAAGAGTATTTGATTGTGAAGAAGATGCAATTGATGCAATTAAAGGTGGGAAAATTATTGCTGGTGATGTAGTTGTTATTCGATATGAGGGTCCAAAGGGTGGACCAGGGATGAGAGAAATGCTAAATCCTACATCAGCGATTGCAGGAATGGGACTTGGAGCTAGCGTTGCTTTGATTACAGATGGCCGATTTTCTGGAGCATCTAGAGGCGCTTCCATCGGTCATGTAAGTCCTGAAGCAGCAGTCGGTGGAACCATTGCATTGGTGGAAGAAGGGGATCGCATTCAAATTGATATTAATGCAAATACCATTCACTTAGATGTTTCAGAAGAAGAACTTCAAAAGAGAAGATCTAATTGGAGTCCTAGAGAACCAAGAGTAACTTCGGGTTATTTAAAGCGCTATGCACAACAAGTAACTAGTGCAGATAGAGGTGCAATTTTAAAAAGTAATTAGATAGGAGGAGATAGTATGGCAGAATCAAGAAAAATTACGGGTGCAGAAATTGTTGTAGAATGTTTGAAAGAGCAAGGAGTAAAAACAGTCTTTGGATATCCAGGGGGTTGTATCTTGAATGTATACGACGCGCTTTATAAGCATAGTGATGAAATTAATCATATCTTACCATCTCATGAGCAAGGTGCTTCTCATGCAGCAGATGGATATGCAAGAGTGACTGGAAAAGTTGGTGTCTGTTTAGCAACATCTGGACCAGGAGCGACTAATCTAGTTACAGGAATTGCAACTGCTTATATGGATTCTATTCCAATTGTAGCAATCACTGCTAACGTTGGATGTAACTTGCTTGGGAAAGATAGTTTCCAAGAAATTGATATTGCAGGTGTGACAATGCCGATTACAAAACATAACTTTATTGTGAAGGATGTTTCTAAACTTGCAGATACGATACGAAGAGCATTCCATATTGCGAGATCAGGACGTCCAGGGCCAGTTTTAGTAGATATTACGAAAGATGTAACTGCCTTAGAATGTGAGTATACGAAAGAAGAACCAAAGCCAATAGAGAAGAAAAAAGATATTTGTGAAAAAGAAATTGAAGTTGCTATTGAATTGATACGTAAATCAAAAAAGCCATTTGTACTAGTTGGTGGTGGCGCAATTCTTTCTGAAGCGTCAGAAGAAGTGAGAACACTTGCAAAACGTATCCAAGCTCCAGTAGCAGATACCCTTATGGGGAAAGGTGCATTTGATGGAACCGATCCTCTGTATACAGGAATGGTAGGAATGCATGGGACAAAAACCTCAAATCTAGGAATTAGCCAGTGCGATTTACTAATCGTTGCAGGTGCACGTTTTAGTGATCGAGTAACAGGAAATGCTAGTAAATTTGCAAAAAATGCAAAAATTTTACATTTGGATATTGATGAAGCGGAAGTGAATAAAAGTATTCCTTCTTATGCAAGCGTTGTAGGAGATCTTAGAACAATTCTTAGAAAGATCAATGCACGATTAGACCCAATCAATCATGATGAGTGGGTTGCAGGTATTTTAGATATGAAAGAAAAATTACCACTTCGTTATAATGGTACAGAACTAACAGGACCAGGTATTATTGAAGAAATCTACAAGTTAACAGAGGGGAATGCTGTTATTACAACAGATGTAGGACAACATCAGATGTGGGCAGCACAATACTTTAATTATAAGAAACCAAGAACATTTTTATCTTCTGGTGGACTTGGTACCATGGGATATGGTATTGGTGCATGTATTGGTGCAAAAGTAGGTTGCGTGGATGAGGGGAATGAAACAATTCCAGTTATCAATATTGCAGGAGACGGATGTTTCCGAATGAATATGAATGAAATAGCAACTGCAACACGTTATCAAATTCCAATTATCCAAGTAATTATCAACAATCATGTGCTTGGAATGGTTCGCCAGTGGCAAACTTTATTTTATGGAAAGAGATATTCTCAAACGATATTGGAAGATAAAGTGGATTTTGTGAAAGTTTCAGAAGGTATGGGAGCAAAAGCTTATCGCATTACCAATATGGAAGAATTTAGAACCGCTATGAAAGAAGCACTTACCTTAAAGGAACCGATCGTATTAGATTGTCAAATTGACCAAGATGATAAAGTATTTCCGATGGTATCACCAGGCGCAGCGATTGATGAAGTGTTTGATGATGCTGATTTAGAAATAAAGTAACAATAAGACATTAGTAGGAGGGAACAAATGGGAAGAATCTATAATTTTTCAGCAGGTCCGGCAGTATTACCGGAAGAAGTATTAAAAGAAGCGGCATTAGAAATGCTAGATTATAAGGGAACAGGAATGTCGGTGATGGAGATGAGCCATCGATCTAAGGCATTTGAAACCATTATATCGGATGCTGAGGCAGACTTACGTGAGTTAATGAACATACCAAATAATTATAAAGTTATGTTTTTGCAAGGCGGTGCAAGCCTACAGTTTTCTATGATACCACAAAACCTTATGAAAGCAGGAGTAGCAGATTATATCATTACAGGACAATGGGCTAAGAAAGCTTATAAAGAAGCTCAGAAATATGGAAAAGCCAATGCCATTGCCTCAAGTGAGAATAAGACGTTTAACTATATTCCAAATTGTTCCGACCTTGCTATTAGTGAGAATGCGGATTATGTACATATTTGTGAGAATAACACGATTTATGGTACAAAGTTTAAAACACTACCAGATACAAAAGGGAAAGTTTTAGTAGCTGATATGTCATCTTGTATACTATCAGAGCCAGTAGATGTTTCGAAGTATGGTGTAATCTATGCAGGTGCACAAAAAAATATTGGACCAGCAGGTGTTGTGATTGTAATTATTCGCGAAGATTTAATCACAGAAGATGTGATTGCTGGAACTCCAACCATGTGTCAATATAAAATTCATGCAGATGCTAAATCTTTATATAACACACCGCCTGCATATGGAATCTATATGTGTGGAAAAGTATTTAAATGGATCAAAGAAAAAGGTGGCCTTAGTGGCATGAAGAAGTACAACGAAGAAAAAGCGAATATTCTTTACAATTTCCTTGATAACAGCAAGCGATTCCATGGAACAGTTGAGAAAGCAGATCGTTCTTTGATGAATGTACCATTTGTTACCGATAATGATGAATTAGATGCGCTGTTTGTAAAAGAAGCAAAAGCAGCAGGGTTTGAGAATTTGAAAGGCCATAGAAGTGTTGGGGGCATGAGAGCAAGTATTTATAATGCAATGCCAATTGAAGGTGTTGTTGAGCTTGTTAACTTTATGAAAAAATTTGAAGAGGAGCACGGAGCATGAGAAAAATTCACTGTTTAAATGCAATATCAAACTATGGAACGGATCAGTTCACAAAGGAATATGAATTAATCGATTCTATAGAAGAAGCACAAGGGATTTTGGTAAGAAGTGCATCTCTTCACGATACATCGTTTTCTGATTCGTTATTAGCAATCGCCCGAGCTGGAGCAGGAGTGAATAATATTCCATTAGATGAGTGTGCTGAATCAGGAATTGTTGTCTTTAATACGCCAGGTGCCAATGCCAATGCAGTAAAAGAGTTAGTAGTTGCAGGGATGCTATTAGCATCAAGGGATATTGTAGGCGGGATCAATTGGACAAAAACATTAAAAGATAATCCAGATGTTGCAAAAGAAGTAGAAAAAGGGAAAAAGAACTTTGTAGGTCATGAATTAAAAGGGAAAAAAATCGGAGTATTAGGATTAGGTGCAATTGGTGCTGAAGTTGCTAATATTGCAGTTTCATTAGGAATGGAAGTATATGGATATGATCCATATATGTCCGTAAATGCTGCTTGGAAGTTATCTCGAAATGTAAAACTGTGTTTTGACCCAACAAGTTTTTATAGCGAGTGTGACTTTTTGACTGTGCATACCCCATTGTTAGATACAACAAAAGGAATGATCAATGAAGAAACCTTTAACATGATGAAAGATCAAATCGTGCTTTTGAATTTCTCAAGAGATATTTTGGTAAATGAGGATCACTTAGAGGCGGCTTTAAAATCTGGGAAAGTAAAAACATATGTAACAGATTTTCCAAATCCGAAATCAGTGAATATGGAAGGAGTTATTGCAATTCCACACTTAGGAGCTTCAACAGAAGAATCGGAAGATAACTGTGCAATGATGGCAGTAGAAGAAATCATGGATTACTTAGAAAATGGTAATATCAAAAATTCTGTGAATTACCCAACGTGTGATATGGGAATTTGTCGTGCAAAAGCAAGATTGACAATATTGCACAAGAATAAGCCGAATATGATTGGGCAGTTTACCAGCTTACTTGCAAAAGAAGAGATTAATATTTCTGATATGACAAATAAGAGTAAAAATCAATTTGCATATACCATGATGGATTTAGAGTGTGTGCCAAGTACTGAAGTCATAGAACAGTTAAAAGGGATTGATGGAACGTTGAAAGTGAGGGTTATATAATGGCCGTTATGCAACCATTTCGTTGTATACGCCCAAGTGAGGAAATGGTGTCCAAAGTGGCATCATTTCCTTATGACGTTTACAGCAGAAAAGAAGCGAAGGAAATTGTAGAAAAAAATCCGTATTCATTTTTAGGCATTGACCGTGGTGAAACTCAATTTGAAGAATTATTAGCGATTGATGATATTAGGGTATATAAAAAAGCAAGTGAGATGATACAGGAACAAATCCAAACAGGGGTTTTTCAAAGAGATGAAGATTGCTCCTATTATATTTATGCTTTAACGATGAATGGAAAAACCCAAGTGGGTGTAGTAGGATGTACATCTGTAGAAGACTATGAAAATGAAGTAATAAAAAAGCATGAAAATACAAGAGAAGATAAAGAGATGGATCGTATCAATCACGTAGATATTACGAATATGCATACAGGACCTATTTTTCTTGCTTATCATGGGAAGGAAAAGTTAAATGCTTTGATTGAAGAAGTTTGCTATAGTAAATGTACCTATGATTTTATTGCAGATTCTGGAGTGAGACATCAAGTATGGAAAGTGGATAAGACCGAATGGGTTCAAGTAATTAACACGGAGTTTCAAGATGTTTCGACACTTTATATTGCTGATGGGCATCATAGAGCAGCTTCCGCAGCAAAGGTTGGGCAAAAAAGGAAAAGAAGTAATGTTAACCATAATGGAAGTGAAGGGTATAATTACTTCTTATCAGTAGCATTTCCAAAAGAACAACTTAGGATCTTGCCATATCATAGAGTATTAAAGCAAGTGGAAGAAAAAGAATGCAAAGAATTGCTGGAACGATTAAAGCAATCATTTGTGATAACCGAAAAACTAGAGGCATATCAACCAGAGCAAAAGTTTCATTTTGGCCTATATGTAGATGGTAGGTGGTTTGAGCTAGTACTAAAAGATGGTTTGATGGGAAAAGATATTGTAGAACAATTAGATGTATCGATTTTACACCAATTTGTGTTAGAGCCAATTTTTGGAATTTGTGATGAAAGAACGGATAAGAGGATTGGTTTTGTAGGAGGAATCCGAGGTTTGGGAGAATTAGAGCGACAGGTAAATGAGGGAGGAGATTTAGCATTTTCTCTTTATCCAACTTCTATGGATGAATTGATTGCAATTGCCGATCAAGGTCTTCTGATGCCACCAAAATCGACTTGGTTTGAGCCTAAATTATTGAGCGGACTGTTTTTGCATGAATTAGCATAAAGTAATGAATAGGATTTTTTCTGAGATAAATAAAGAACATTAAGAATTTCTTCATAATCTATTTAAACATTGTACATTTATTAAATTGGAAATTATGG
>CAYJKD010000008.1:0-6320 GCA_964370595.1 uncultured Lachnospiraceae bacterium | reverse complement strand
AATAAATGCGAAACTTTTTTACACTTGAAAATCCTATTGAAGTAGTTGAGGAGACCTTATGTACCATCACAACATAAGGTCTTTTTTTGTACTAAAAGTTACTTGTGTGTAACTCTAGAATTGCTTTATTATTTAAAGTGTTACATCTTGTAAGAAAAGCGTTATTTATTATGCTAATATCATAAAGATTCATTACGATTAAGAGGGAGTACTTGACATTATCTTTCGGGTATAATAAAGTTAGGTTAAGCGATACAGATTCAAAGTAATTAATATGGAGGAGTAGAAAAAGTGTATAGGAAATTACGAACAGGATTAGTAGTAGGATTGTTGGCTTTTGCCTTTACTAGTCAAGCATATGCAGATGAAGATTTTAAAGGGATTAGTCGAGTTGAGTTAGAAATTGAACCAACAATAATACCACACACACGTGTAGGTGAAGAGGTAATCCAGATTGAAATAGAAGAAAATGATGGATATTATTATGATTATTATGAGTTTGAAGGTACAGGATTTGAGTGGAATGTCAATGATGTACCTCAAGTAACGATTTATTTAAGAGCAGATGATACACATGAATTTGCACTGACAAAAGCTAGTGAAGTGAGATTAAAAGGTGGTACTTATGTAACTGCGAAAAAACAAGATGATTCAAAAACTTTAGCAGTAACCGTACAATTTCCACCACTGACAGAATATGTAGAAGAATTGTCAGTAGTAGAATTGTTCGATGATGGAACAGCCAGTTGGACGGCTCCTGTTGGTGCAGGAAGTTACGAGTTAAGGTTATACCGCAATGGACAGGGAGTAGGTGCAACTTATATTACAACTCAAGATGTTGAATATGACTTTTCTTCTAAGTTTATTGGGGAAGGAAACTATCATGTTAAGATAAGACCAATCAATGCAGAAAACCCTACGAATAAGGGTGAATGGGTGGAATCAGAACAGATTAATATTAGCTTAGAGCGAGCAAATGCGATTAGAAGTGGTGAAGTAGCAAAAACACGCCAACCGAAAGGCGAGTGGATGCATGATGGAATCGGTTGGTGGTACAAATTTATGAGTGGAGAGTATGTGACCGACCAATGGTATCAAATTCAAAATCAGTGGTATCTATTCGATGAACAAGGATATATGAAAACAGGTTGGATTGATTGGGATGGTAAGCGTTATTACTTAGATACAGAAACAGGTGCAATGCTAATGAATACTACAACACCAGATGGTACAATTCTAGATTTTAATGGAAATCCTAAAAATGATTAAAGGATTATAATGAATATAGAAAAAGAGTTGCAAGACAGTAACGTCTTGGCGGCTCCTTTTCTGTTTTATAAGAGTAATGATGTTGAAATGTTTAAGTTAGTAAATCGACAGGTATCTTTGCCCGTTTATGAATGCACCGCGTGAACAGTAACGATATTTGATGAATATTTTGTGAAGAAAGATTTTTCTATTCTAAATCGTTAGAAAAAGTGTTATGATAGGGTAATAAGAACGGTAATGAAGGAGAATATAGCTATGAATAGTCAGGAATTCTTAGATAAATTAAAAATATCGCTGGCTGGAAAAGTGCCAATTGAAGTAAGTGAAGAACAGATTCGTTATTATGAATCTTATATAGCAAATGAAATCACAAGTGGAAAACGAGAAGAAGATGTAATAGAAGAGTTAGGAGAGCCACGGTTGTTGGCAAAAACGATAATTACTACATCAGGAATGCCTCATCATGAAACGGAAGTGATTGATGAGGCTAGAACGGAAGAAGGAACTAGATCACAATTTAAGGTATATACACTGAATCGATGGTATTATAAAGCATTGATTATCGGAATTGTGATTGCCATAATTGCTCTAATCGTTTTGGTAATATCAGGAATTTTAGCAATTGTGATTCCGTTGCTTCCTGTAATACTTGTAGGGATACTAATCGCCTATTTCCTTCGCGGACCGAGACAATAGAAGATGAATAAAAAAATAATAGATAGCGACTCTATTGATTGAAAATGATTGATAGGGTTGCTTTTTTTTGTTTGAAATAATAAGAAAATATAATGTTTGTGAAATAAAAGTGAAAAGTATTGACATCATTACTCAATGAGTATATAATATCGATGTAACATATTTAACATTTATGTAACATTTAGAAACAAAATAATCATATTTATTAAGGAGCACGTAATGATGAAAAAATCGACTTTGTACATAACAGCATTTGTGACAGGATTACTGATGATAACACCACAAAACATACAAGCAGATACAATTGTGGTAGAGCCATTGACAGAAATTGCTCAAGAAATTACAGTCGATGAAACGATAGAGATAGAAACTGTTACAGAGGTAGGTAATGTGGTTCTGTCAAAAGATGCAAGAGAAAAACAAGAACAAGAAGAAATATTAAAAGTAACAGGACCATCGATTAGTGCTCAAAAAGCTGCACAAGAGATAGAAGAAGCGTTGCAACGACAAGCGGAAGAAGAAGCTGCAATTGCTGCAGCACTAGCACTAGCAAATGAAAAAATTGAAGATAGAGAAGAAATAGTAGCATTAGCATATTCTTTAATCGGTAGTAATTATCGATGGGGAGGAACTTCGACAAATGGGTTTGATTGCTCTGGATTTACTCAATATGTTATGACACATGCAGCTGATGTATCTCTTCCAAGAACCTCTCAAAGTCAATCAAATGTAGGGGAAAGTATTTCAGCAGAACAAATGCAACCTGGAGATTTATTATTTTATGCAAGTGGATCCAGTGTGAACCATGTTGCAATTTATGTTGGAAATGGACAAATTGTACATGCATCTACAGAGAGTACTGGAGTTAAAATATCTCAGTGGAACTATAGAAATCCTATAAGAATTAAAAATGTTGTTGGATAAACAAGAATTGTTAATCTATGTTTTTCGATGATATACGGATGATGAACAGATGATATATAACATGAAAAATGGGAAAAGGGATTGTTCTCACAAGCGAGTGAGGGTACTCTCTTTTTTTATTTAGTGAGATATGTTTATATTTGTATTTGTTTCATGGTTCTAAAGGGGAACTGATTCGAAGCAGTTGTTGTTGACAGATGACCAAGAAAAGAATTAGAATAAGAGAAAGGATAAAAGTACGAAAGGAATATAAAAATATGAAATACATGATAGCATCCGATATCCATGGCTCAGCATATTACTGCAATAAATTATTACAGATATTTGAAGATCAAAATGTGGATCAATTGGTCTTGCTTGGAGATATTCTATATCATGGACCCAGAAATGAACTACCTAGAGATTATGCACCTCAAGAAGTTTGTACAAGGTTAAATGAATGGAAGGATAGAATTTATGCAGTACGAGGAAACTGCGATGCAGAAGTGGATCAAATGGTGTTAGAATTCCCAATTATGGCAGATTATACAATACTGGAATTAAACGGAGTGCGTTTTTTTGCAACACATGGACATTTGTTTGATGAAACCCATTTGCCACCTATGAGAAAGGGAGATGTCTTGTTGCACGGGCATACGCATATTTATCGTGCAGAAACGATGGGAGAATATTATCTTGTGAATCCAGGATCGATTTCAATACCAAAAGGTGGAAATCCACACACCTATGGGATTTTAGAAGGTAATGAAATTAGTATATATGATTTCGATGGTATATTACAAAAGAAACTAATAATTGAATTGAATGCACCGCGTGAACAATAACAATGTGAGAGAGGAAATACATGGCTAAGAGATATGAATTAATAGCCCCATGTCATTTTGGACTAGAGGCTGTATTGAAGAAAGAAATTATTGATTTAGGTTATGAAATTGCACAAGTAGAAGATGGAAGAGTTACGTTTATTGGAGATGCTGAGGCAATTTGTCGTAGTAATATATTCCTTCGAACTGCAGAGCGCATCTTATTAAAGGTAGGTAGTTTTAAGGCATACACATTTGAAGACTTGTTCCAAGGGACAAAGGCTTTGAACTGGGAAGAGTTTATCCCTGCCGATGGCAAATTTTGGGTAAAAAAAGCGAGCTCCATCAAGAGTAAATTATTTAGCCCATCCGATATTCAGTCGATTATGAAAAAGGCTATGGTAGACCGAATGAAAGTGGGACATCAAGTGAAAGAAGTACCTGAAACAGGAGTTTCTTATCCGGTTCGTGTATCTCTTTATAAGGACCAAGTGACAGTTAGTTTAGATACAACGGGAGAATCCCTTCACAAAAGAGGATACCGCAAACTAGCGAGTAAGGCGCCGATTACAGAAACACTAGCTGCAGCGCTTATTCTACTGACACCATGGAATAAAGAGAGAATACTGATTGATCCCTTCTGCGGTAGTGGAACATTCCCAATTGAAGCTGCCATGATAGCAGCCAATATAGCACCAGGAATGAACCGTTCTTTTTTATCAGAAGATTGGAAGAATATTATTCCGAGAAAGTGTTGGTATGATGCAATGGACGAGGCAAGTGAGCTGATGGACGATAGCATAAAAGTAGATATTCAAGGATATGATTTAGATCCTGAAATAATTAAGGCGGCTAGAGCCAATGCAGAGCTTGCAGGAGTTGATCATATGATCCATTTTCAACAACGTCCAGTGAAGGATTTAAGTCATCCTAAAAAATATGGTTTTGTTATTACAAATCCTCCATACGGAGAACGAATTGAAGAAAAAGAAAATTTGCCAGCATTATATAGAACTATCGGAGAGAGAATAAAAGGGCTTGATTCGTGGTCGGCTTATATGATTACTTCTTATGAAGAAGTAGAGCAGCATATGGGCAGAAAAGCAGATAAGAATCGAAAAATCTATAATGGTATGATGAAAACCTATTTCTATCAATTTATGGGACCAAAACCGCCTAGAAGAAAAGCGGGAGAAGGAAAGAGTGAATAGTATGAAACAAAGAATTGTGTTTGCAACAGGAAATGAAGGAAAAATGAAAGAAATCCGCTTGATTCTAGCGGATCTGAACTGCGAAGTAGTTTCAATGAAGGAAATTGGATTAGATATTGATATAATTGAAGATGGAATAACATTTTGTGAAAATGCAGAAATTAAGGCGAAAGCAGTTTGGGAACATACAAAAGATATTGTGTTAGCAGATGATTCAGGGCTTTCGATTGACTACTTAAATGGAGAGCCAGGAGTATATTCTGCACGCTTTATGGGAGAAGATACTACATATGAAGTAAAAAACAATGAATTGATTAAACGTCTTGCTGATGCAAAAGAAGAGGAACGAACAGCACGTTTTGTTTGTAATATAGCAGCGGTGCTTCCAAATGGAAGTGTTTTTCATACAGAAGAAACTATGGAAGGAATTATTGCAAAAGAGGCAGCAGGGAGTAATGGGTTTGGTTATGATCCAATTCTTTGGTTACCTGAATTTGGAAAAACTTCAGCACAGCTTACTATGGAAGAAAAAAATCAAATCAGCCATCGTGCAAAAGCATTGGTTGCAATGAAAAAAGAATTGAAAAAAGTGTTGATGGGAGATAATTATGAAAATTCTGATCATGAGTGATTCTCATAGAAAAGATGGTAATGTTTTGGAAGCAATTCAAGCAAATCCTGATATTGATGGTTTAATTCACTTAGGAGATAGCGAAGGTAGTGAAGATTTGATTGCAGAAGCATTAGGAGAAGAACGAAATTTATACATTGTGGCAGGAAACAATGATTTTTTTTCATCACTGAAATCAGAAATAGAAATGAAATTAGGTAAGCATAGAGTTTTTCTATGCCATGGCCATCAATACAATGTGAATTTAGGCGTTGAAATGCTTTGCAAAGAAGCGAAAGCAAGGGGATGTGATGTAGCGATGTATGGTCACACGCATCGCCCTTTTTTGGAAGTGATTGATGGGATTACAATTCTTAACCCTGGAAGTATTTCTTATCCTAGGCAAATTGGGAGAGAGCAAACCTATTTAATTGCAACTTTAAATCCAGATGGATTTTTAGAATTTCAAAAAAAAGTCATAAATTAATAGGAGGATTTATAGGGTTTTATCACGTGTTTTCAAGGGTTTTATATAAAATAAAAAAAAATTAAAAATATTGTTGACAAATTGAAATGTATAGGATATAATTACTCTTGCGTTCGAGAGAACGAGAAACGAAAGAAACGAAAGAGTTATCTTTCGGGGTGTGGCTCAGCTTGGCTAGAGCGCCTGGTTTGGGACCAGGAGGTCGCAGGTTCGAATCCTGTCACCCCGATTGAAATGTAAAAAAACAAAACATTTCATTAGTTGTTGCGGGTGTAGTTCAATGGTAGAACACTAGCCTTCCAAGCTAGATACGTGGGTTC
>CAYJKD010000007.1:0-31645 GCA_964370595.1 uncultured Lachnospiraceae bacterium | reverse complement strand
CAACTACTTCTCTTGCCAAAAAGTTTATTTGATTTTCCTTATTAATCCATCCACCGTCTTCCATATCATTTAACTCCTTCAGTCAAGACATTCTTATTTTTTATAATATAATCAAGTAAAGATACAATTGTCAATATCACAGCAATCCATAGAATAAGATTGGTAATTAATTCTAATTGTGGAATATTTAAAATTAATAGTATTATACTAACCATTTGACTTACTGTCTTTAACTTTCCCCAATATCCTGCTGCTATCACAACCCCTTGTTCCACCGCAATTAATCGGAATCCACTAATAATAAACTCACGACTTACAATTACAATAACCATCCAAGAAGGAATCTGCTTTAATTCCACTAAACAAATCAGCGCAGAACAAACCAATAACTTATCTGCTAAAGGATCCATAAATTTACCAAAATTCGTAACCAACCCATCTCGTCTAGCAAGATATCCATCTAAATAATCCGTAAAGGATGCAATTACAAATATCCCTGTTGCTATCATTCGAAACATGTTATTTTCCCCATCCTGAATCAATAACAACACCACAAAAAAAGGAATTAACAATACACGAAGCACCGTAAGCTTATTGGGTAAATTCATCTAATACCTCCCCAATGAGATCATAATCTGAAGCTGCTGTTACTTTTACTTTTACAAAATCTCCTGTCATAAAAGCCTCTCCTGTTTGTATAAAAATATAACCATCTACATTTGGCCCATCCATATAAGTTCTAGCAATATATGCAGGTTCATCTGCAACCTTACCTTCAACCATAACCATCAATGTTTTACCTATCATATCTTGAGATTTCTCAAAAACAACTTCTTGTTGTAATTGCATCAATTCATCTCTACGTTCCTCTTTCACAGCTTCATCAATTTGATCTGGAAATGATGCTGCCGGAGTATCTTCTTCTGCTGAATATGCAAATACCCCTAATCGTTCAAATTCCATCTCGTCAATAAAATTCATTGTAGATTCGTGGTCTTCTTGTGTTTCTCCTGGAAATCCGCTAATCAATGTTGTTCTTAAAGCAATATCTGGAATTTCAGTTCTCAACTTTTCAATCACTTGACGAAGTTGAGATTGAGACGTTTTTCTACCCATTCGTTTTAATACTTGATCACTTCCACTTTGGATTGGAATATCAAGGTAATTACATACTTTAGGTTCTTCTTTAATCGCAGATATTAATTCATCTGTAATTTCTTCTGGATAACAATATTGAATACGAATCCAATATAATCCATCAATAGCTGCTAGTTCTTTCAATAATTGTGGTAAACTTTTCTTTCCATACAAATCCACCCCATATAATGTTGTTTCTTGGGCAACCAGTATCAGCTCTTTTACCCCTTTACTCACTAAACTTTTTGCTTCTTTAATTAATCGTTCCATAGGAACACTTCTAAAGTTCCCTCGAAGACTTGGAATAATACAATAAGTGCAATGTTTATCGCAACCCTCTGCAATTTTCAGATGCGCATAATGTCCACCCGTTGTAATCATTCGCTCTGTATCAACCTCTGGAAGTTCATCTAAACCACAAAAGGCTTGTACTCCCTGCTCGCCTTCAAATACTCGGTTAAGCACTTCATTAATTTCGTGATAAGTAGTTGTCCCTAGTATACCATCTACTTCTGGTATTTCATCAATTAATTCTTGTTTATATCTCTGTGCCAAACATCCTGTTACAATCAATGCTTTACACTTACCTGTCTTTTTTAATTCTGCCATTTGGAGGATGGTATTTACACTTTCCTCTTTTGCATCACCGATAAAGCAACAAGTATTTACAACAATAATCTCTGCTTCTTCTTCAAAATCCGTAAACGTGTATCCTCTTTTATTTAATAGTCCTAACATCATTTCTGTATCTACTAAATTTTTATCGCACCCTAGGGAAATACATAATATCTTCATTCATTAACTCCTACTATCTTTCTAATCTTTATGAAGAAAAGCCATCTCTTACATTTTCATTGGAGACGGCTTCTTTCATTTTTAATACTCTTCTGTGGTATCTTCTTCACTTACAATTTTTACTTTATTTTTGTAAAGCTCTTCAATGGATGCAGAAAGAGGTTTCTTTCCTTTTCCTGGTACTTGTGGTTTATCTCCTTGAATAATCTGTCTTGCTCGTTTTGCTGTTGCAATTACAATAGAATACCTACTTTGTACCATTGGTTGATCTCCAGGCTCTACTTCACTATTAACTGCCTCAATCAAATCACTATAAGATGGATGTAACATATAATTTCTCCTCTCAATTACATAACTAATTTAAATAAACTGTTTCATATCTAACTTGATCTGTTCTACAAAAGCATTATTGTTGACAACTTTTTCTTTTTGCATATCGATTATGCTATGCATCTGCTGCAAGCAAATCTCTAACTCATCATTAACTAGCAAAAAATCGTATTGCTGCATATATTCTGCTTCTTCTGCTGCTCTTTTTAATCGGTCCTTCACTACTTCGTCACTTTCTGTACCTCGATCACGCAAACGCTTTTCTAAAATTTCTGCATTTGGTGGTGTTACAAAAAGTAACAATGCTTCTGGAAATTTCTTTTTCACTGCTAACGCGCCTTGGATTTCAATCTCTAGAATGACATCTTTTCCTTGTTCTAACTTTTCTTTTACATATCGAAAAGGAGTTCCATAATAATTCTCAACATAGCATGCATACTCTAAAAATTCATCATTTTTTATCATGGTCTCAAATCGTTCTTTGTCAAGAAAAAAATATTCCTTCCCATCCCTCTCTCCATCTCTTGGCTGCCTTGTAGTCGCAGAGATAGAAAGTGCATATTGACTAGGATATTGCTTTAACAACGCATTTACCAATGTGCCTTTTCCTGAACCTGAAAATCCTGATAATACAACTAAACTTCCTTTTTTCATCTTAAATCATAACTCCTATTCGATGTTTTGAATCTGCTCTCGTACTTTTTCAATCTCCGTTTTCAATTCAATTGCATAATCTGCCAAACCGATATCATTGGTTTTCGAAAGAATCGTATTTGCCTCTCGATTTAATTCCTGTGCAATAAAATCAAGTTTCCGACCAATACTGCCACCTTGCATTATTTCTCTCTTTGTGGATTCAATATGGCTTTTAAGTCGTACAATCTCTTCGTCTACACATACTTTGTCAGCCATGATTGCAACTTCAGTTACAATCCTACCTTCTTCTATGCATGCATTTTCTAGTAATTCTTTTACTTTCTTTTCTAATTTCTCTCTATACTCTGTAATGATCTCTGGTGTCCTTTTTTCAATTGCTTCTACTAAAGTTAGCATAAGATTTAATTTTGAAATCATATCTTCTTTCAGTTTTTCACCTTCTAGTTCTCTTGATTCTACAAATCGTTTTGCAGCATTCTCAAATATGAAAGACAATTGATTCCATAGTTCTTCCTCATCTTCTTCTGCATGTTCCATTGTAAAAACTTCAGGCTGTCTAGCCAATGTAGAGGTTTTCATATCATTTACAATACCAAGCTCAGATTCCATCTGCTTAAAATATTTTACATATTCCGATGCAATCGTTTGATTATACTTTAATGAAAGTTGTTCCTTGGTGTAGTCTTCGTAGTTAATAAAGATATCAACCTTACCTCGTTGAATATATTCTTTTAACAAGATTCTAAGGTTTGATTCTAGCATGTTAAACTTTTTGGGCATACGGATATTCAAATCTAAGTAACGATGATTTACACTCTTGATCTCTACCGAAATTTTCCGTTCTCCAGATACTTCTTCATATCTTCCAAACCCAGTCATACTTTTGATCATGTTTTCTATGCTCCTTTTAATTCTGTCCACACCTACTCTAGCAACCTATATTTGCATAGGTAGACTGTAAACATTATATGTTATTTAGAAAAACAAGTCAACTAAAATGGTTGAAATATATCTCTAATAGTGTTAAAATCAGCCAATAGAAAATAGTGTATAGGAGAATCGCCATGGCATTTGATGGAATTACTGTAGCAAATCTCGTTTGGGAACTAAAACAAAAAATCGAAGGTGGGCGAATTCAAAAAATCGCACAACCAGAGCGAGATGAATTGCTCATTACAATAAAGAATCAAAGAGAAATTTACCGTTTACAAATATCTGCTAGTGCAAGCCTTCCCTTTTTATATCTTACAGAGAAAAACAAGCAAAGTCCTATGACTGCACCCAATTTTTGTATGTTACTTCGTAAGCATATTGGAAGTGCTAAAATCTTATCTGTTTCACAGCCAAGTTTAGAAAGAATTGTAGAATTTGAATTTGAACATTTAGATGAAATGGGAGATTATGCAAAAAAGAGATTAATTATAGAAATTATGGGAAAACATAGCAATATTATTTTTTGCAAGGAAGATGGTACCATTCTCGATAGTATCAAGCATGTTTCTGCTCAAATGAGCTCTTTTCGAGAAGTGTTGCCTGGGCGAACTTATTTTATACCCAATACAACAGACAAGAAAGATCCTTTTTCAATTGGAGAAAATGACTTTTCTGATATACTCAAACATGCACCTATGAATTTACAAAAAGCTTTATTTCAAAATTTCACAGGAATCAGTCCAATCATTGCAGAAGAAATTATCTATCTTGCTTCACTTGATTCAGACCGAAGTGCCACCGATCTTTCTTCAACAGAAAGCACCCATCTCTATCACACGTTTTCCCGTATGATGGACCAAGTATCCTCACATGAGTTCAATCCACACGTGATCTATGATAAACAAAATACACCTTATGAATTCGCTTCACTTACCGTACAACACCTTATTGATGAACAAGTACACACCGTTGCATATGACTCAATCAGTGCTCTATTAGAAGACTTTTATGCTTCTCGAGATGCAATCAATCGCATACGTCAAAAATCTGTAGATCTACGTAAAATTGTACAGACTGCCCTCGAACGAAATTACAAAAAATATGATCTTCAATTAAAGCAAATGGAAGATACTACAAAAAAAGATAAGCATAAAATTTATGGAGAGCTAATCAATACTTATGGTTATGAACTTGTAGGTGGCGAAAAGAAACTCACTTGCATCAATTACTATACAGATGAAGAAGTTACAATTCCTTTAGACCCCCAACTTTCTGCCAAAGAAAATGCACAAAAACAATTTGATAAGTATAATAAATTGAAACGTACGTTTGAAGCACTTGAAATTTTAGTTCTTGAAACAAAAAAAGAAGTAGATCATTTAGAATCTATTAATACTGCACTTGATATTGCGCTTAAAGAAGATGATTTAATGCAGATCAAAGACGAATTATCGGAATTTGGTTTCATAAAAAAGCGACACTTAGGTGGTAAAAAACAAAAAAACACAAGCAAACCATTCCACTACCTTTCGTCAGATGGATTCCATCTATATGTTGGGAAAAATAATTATCAAAATGAAGAATTAACATTTAAAATTGCCACTGGAAATGATTGGTGGTTCCATGCCAAAGGAATTCCTGGCTCTCATGTAATTGTTAAAGCCGAAGGAAAAGACCTTCCTGATCGCGTTTATGAGGAAGCTGCTGCCTTAGCTGCATACTATTCCAAAGGTAGAAATTCAGAAAAAGTAGAAATTGACTATATACAGAAAAAACATGTTAAAAAAGCAACTGGTGGGGCTCCAGGATTTGTTATCTACCATACAAATTATTCATTGATGGCAAAACCTGAAATTTTACTTAAAGAAATATAAGAAGAACCTATATGAAGTTTATGCCATTACAACTAAACTTCATATAGGTTCTTCTTTATAAATAGCTTTTGATCTCTTTTGGAACATTAACTAAATAGGTCGGTTTACACAATTTCAACTCTAATTCATTACGATATCCCCAAGTTACTGCCACAGTATCAACATTCGCTGATTGTCCTGTTTGAATATCCACTTGCGTGTCGCCGATATATAGGGCATGTTCATGGTCTAATCCAGATTTATTTAAAATCTCAAATAGGCCTGCTGGATCAGGCTTACTCTGAATCCCATCTCTTTGGCCTAAAATATAAGAAAATATGTTCTTCCCAAAATATTGTTCAATATTTTCAATTGCTTGGGCATGTGGTTTATTTGATAAAACTGCACATATGACGTTATTCTTTTTCAAGTATTCTAGCAATTCTATAATTCCATCATAAGGAACAATCCCCTCTGCTGAATGAATCGCAAACTCTTCCATATAGGCAACCAATGCATCTTTATAATATTTTAATCCATCATCTCCTCCTGCTAATAATGCTCGTTCTACCAATGGTTTATACCCATTACCCACAAAGCTCAATACTTGCTCTGTTTTTAAAACCGGTAAACCATACTTCTTCATCACGGTATTGATACACTTAGTAATTGGCACAGACGTGTCAAGTAATGTACCATCCAAGTCAAATATACATATTTTATACATCTCTTCCACCTCTTTCTTTAGGAGTATATCATAAATTTATAGAAACAGCACCAACAATGCTCAATTTTTCTATCAAGCTTCATTGGTGCTTTCCATACATATCAGTACTCATTCAATTTTATTTCATATACATAATCATAATATATTCTCCACTTAAGACCTCATCATGATCAAGTTGATTCATCTGCTTCAATTTCTCAATATATTCTGCCTCACTTAACCCACTAGTTGGAGCGTATCGTTTTGCAATTTTAGTTAAATCATCTCCAGGCTCTAATTGTATGCTTTTATATATTTTCGTTCCTTGCTCCATAGACGCATGAACAATATGTTCACGATTTATCACTATGCCAAAAGTAAACACCATTATAAACACTGCCACAATACTTACTACTGTTATATTTTTCATACTAGCACCCTCCAATTCAGAACGTATGTTCTTTTTTTAAATTATATAATCAGAACATACGTTTGTCAATAGTATAATCAAAAAAATCGAACAAAAGTTTGCTTTTAAAAAAAATATATGCTAAACTATAGTAAATATTATGGATTGGAGGAATTACAATGTCCAAAGGAAAGATTTCTGCAAAACAACAAGAAATTTTAACATATGTAAAAGAAACTATATTAGAAAAAGGGTATCCACCCGCTGTTCGAGAAATATGCGAAGCAGTAAAATTAAAATCTACATCTTCTGTGCATGCTCATTTAGAAACTTTAGAACAAAATGGTTATATTCGTAGAGATTCTAGTAAAACTCGTGCGATTGAAATTCTTGATGATATTTTTTCCCTCACTCGGAGAGAACTAGTTCAGATTCCAATTGTTGGTTCTGTAGCAGCTGGGCAGCCAATATTAGCACAAGAAGCAATAGAAGATTATTTCCCTATGCCTGCTGAATATCTACCCAACACCCCTACCTTTATGCTCAAGGTAAAAGGAAATAGCATGATTAATGTTGGAATCAATGATGGTGATCAAGTAATTGTATCTCAAACGAATGTTGCCTCTAATGGTGAAATCGTTGTTGCACTACTTGAAGATTCTGCTACTATAAAAACTTTTTATAAAGAAGGTAATGCAATTCGCCTACAGCCCGAGAATGATAACATGGAACCTATCATTACAACTAATGTTGAAATTTTAGGAAAAGTAGTTGGATTGTTCCGTTTAATGTAAAAAAGAGAGGTATAAACTCAATCAACATAAGTTTATACCCCTCTTTTCACTTAACTTTTATACTTATAAACAGTTATTAATTGCTACACGAAATATCAAGGTTTGTTTTTACTTTTGAAAATGCTAAAATCGTCTCTACTGCTCCATCAAACCCAACTGCACTTCGATTGATGCATAAATCATAGCTTCCCGCTTGTCTCCATTTCTTACCCGTGTAATAATTATAATAGCTAGCCCTACGCTTATCTGTTTTTGCCATAATTTCTTTCGCTTTTGCATCATCTATTGCATAAATTTCTTTTAGATATTTCATTCGGTCTTTGTCAGCTGCTGTTACAAATACAGAAACTCTATTTTCAAAATCTTCTAGTGCATAATCTGCACAACGGCCTACAATTACACAGGACTCCTGTTCAGCTAATAGCTTTATCGCATCTAATTGAGCCAAAAAAACTTTATGATTAATTGGCATATCAATATAATTAGAACCAGAATATCCAAGGGAATAAGAATCCATAACTAAGGAATATAGGAAACTACTTGTAGGTTTTTCATCGTGTGTTTCAAAAAGCTCCTTACATAATCCACTGTTCTTTGCTGCTAGTGATAATAATTCTTTATCATAGCACTTAATTCCTAATGATTCTGCTATTTTTTGACCAATTTTTCTACCACCACTACCACATTCACGGCTAATTGTTATAACTAAATTTTGTCCCATATACATTCCCTCCTCTATAATGTCTGATTACTTTTTATTCATTTCTAGTATATCACACAATTCGACAAAAGTATATATATGTTCCAATTATTTATCCTTAAGAAATATATAATTCCAACATCTCTTTCATTCGATCTACAAGGCTTTGACTTTCGTTTTCTAGTGCTGCTAACATATCTTCTTTTGAAAAACGAACTCCTTTCCAACAAGATTCTAGCTGCTTAGAAAGCTCTACCTCCATTGCATCTGTCCACACTAGAAGTTCTTCTATCATTCCTTTTTCTACTGTGAATTGTAACTGAATTTCGCCCCAATCAAAGCGATGATCCCATTGTGTATTAAACGGAATTTCTCTACCATAAATCCATTCCCAGCTACTCAAACGATCTTTTATTTCATTTATTTTCGCCTTATCAATGCGCGCTAAATCTATAGCATTCGGAACCCCTTCATATACACTACCAAATGCCTTAATCAATTCACTTTTCATTGTTTCAATTGTCATAGTTTGAGCATATTCATTTAAGTTGCAAACTCTACTTTTCACAGATGCAACTCCTTTTGATTGTAACTTCTTTAATGATGCATTTAGATAACGAGACATCATCTCTTTATCTGTATCAATCAAAATGGTTCCATGATGATAACAATATCCATCTTTTAAATAAAAAGCATTTCCAGAAAATTTCTTTCCTTCTACAACAATATCATTTCGCCCTGTGCGCTCTGCAGGGATACCAAATGCATTTGCTGCTTTAAGAATAACTTCTGTTTGTTTTTCAACGCTGTAATATTGTTTTCTAACTAGAAATGTAAAATTCAAGTTCCCCATATCATGGAATACTGCACCTCCCCCTGATAATCGTCTAGCCAGTTTTCCTCCATCTTGCTTTAGCTCTTCTACTTTGCATTCTTTCCAAGCATTTTGGTTATACCCAATTACAGTTGTTTTTGCATTCTGCCATAAATATAAAATACATTCATCCTCTTGTGTATCCCGAAGAAGGTACTCTTCTAACGCAAGATTTTCATAAGGATCCATATTATCAGATATCACATATGTAAGTTTCATCACTCTATCTCCATTCATTAAGAATTACACTATGCTATAATTCATAGCTTCTCATTTATTTACAATTTTAAAAATTGCAAATAAACTGTATCACATTTTTTTTCACTATGTCAATATTTTTTATAGCAAATATAAATATTGCTACTCGCACGTGCATCCATAAATGAATAAATCAACTTTGCTTTGATAAAAAAATATTAGGATAAGATTTTAATTATCTCATCCTAATATTTTTACACAATAGGTAATAAACCTTCTTCTTCCAACATTTCATAAAACCAAACTGCAGCCTTACCTGTTACAGTAGGACATCCAAAATCACCATGACCGCCAACTGCTAAAAAGGCATCTCTTTCTTCTTGTAACCGCATATTATAAGATTTTCCAAATAACTTCTCTTGAATATCTTTACAGATACAACTTCCGTATTCTTTTTCAAATCGTTCTACAATTTTTCTTGATAAGTCTGTAGTTTTTCTTTTGTTTTCATTCCCTTTTTCTGTATGAAATTCTTCAAAAGTCCTACCATACATACTTCCTAATATCAATATCAATCCGCTACAACCGCCACAAATATTTCCAGTCGTTGCACATCCGGCAGCAAGTGATGTCGCTGCCAAAAACAAGTCATTGGACACTGGCATAAGATTTTCGTGAATAGATGCTATAGTGCACTGCGCACATCCCCCATACTGCTTTTCATTTTCAAATGCAGTTTGATATAGTTTTTCTTTTATCCCACACATGCTTTTCTCCTTAATCATTTTAAAAACTCTAAAGTTTTTTACACAATTCATCAAAATACTCTGGTATTGGGGCTTCAAATTCCATATATTCATTCGTAGTAGGATGAACAAATCCAAGAATTTTAGCATGTAATGTTTGTCCCTCTAGTTGATATTTTGACGAATTCGCTCCATATACTGTATCTCCTAAAAGCACATGTCCTAGGCTTGCCATGTGAACGCGGATTTGATGGGTTCTACCCGTCTCTAACTCACACTCAATCAAAGTAGTTTTAGAAAAATACTGTAATACACGATAATGGGTTATGGCATGCTTTCCATTTTTTTCATTGATGCTCATTTTTTTACGATCTTTTGGGTGCCTACCGATTGGTGCATCCACAGTTCCTTTTTGCTCCTTTAATAACCCTTGTACGATAGCTACATACTTTCTTGTAATACTATGTTCTTTTAACTGCTTTGCAATATGATTATGTGCATAGTCATTTTTACAGACAATCAAAACACCTGTAGTATCTCGGTCAATTCGATGAACAATCCCTGGTCTTAGTATTCCATTAATACCAGATAGGTTATCTTTACAATGAAATAAAAGCGCATGAACAAGCGTACCACTATCATGTCCTGCTGCAGGATGCACTACCATACCTTTTCTTTTATTCACTAATATTACATCATTATCTTCATATAAAATTTCAAGAGGAATCTCTTCTGGTATTATTTCACAAGGTCTCGGTTCCGGCAAGTCGATACAAATAGCATCACCAAGAAGTGTTTTGTAATTATTTTTTATAATTTTTCCATTTACACATACTTGATTTTCTTTTATCAGTTTTTGAAAAAAAGCCCTAGAATGCTCTGGTAACACTTCTCCTAAATACTTGTCAATCCTCTGTGGTTCTTCACAACCAGCAACCAATTCAATGATCAACTATACTTCCTCCTCT
Organism: uncultured Lachnospiraceae bacterium; assembly: GCA_964370595.1. GTDB lineage: Bacteria > Bacillota > Clostridia > Lachnospirales > Lachnospiraceae > Brotaphodocola. The sequence continues at coordinate 20,545 of CAYJKD010000007.1, read as the reverse complement.
TTGTTCTTCTTCCATTCAAAAATACGAAGATCTTCATCTTTATAATAAAACAGTAAAAGTATTAATAAGCATATGCTAGAAACACTTACATAGATATCTGCTACATTAAAAACAGGAAAATTAATCAATTTAAAATACAAAAAATCCACTACGTAACCTAAAATAACGCGATCAATCAAATTTCCTATTGCACCTGCAGTTATAAAAATTGCACAAATCATTAAAAATCGATATTTTTTCTCCTTCATATCAGGCATTTTTAAAATCACATAAAAAATAAACAGTAATACAATTGAAGTTGTAATATAGAAAAAAGTTTGTTGCCCTTGCAACATTCCAAATGCAGCACCACGGTTTTCAACATAAACCAACTCAAATACGCCTTCCCAAAGTGGAATTCCTGGTGTATCTTTCAGTGTGTTAACTGCTATCGCTTTTGTATATTGATCTACTATTACCAAGATAATTGTTGTTATTATCCAAATAAGCGTATTTTTTAATTTTATATGCATCACTCATTGATCCTTTCTAGATAAAGCACTTCTAATGCGTTTAACATTTCATCATCACAAACGGATGAGTCAATATATGCATCTCCTACAGAATTCAATAAGATGAATTTAATCTTACCTGCAATCATCTTTTTATCATTCTTTGATGCTTCTATTATTAATTCTTTTGATATTTTTTTTGTATCTAATTGGATTGGTAAATCAAAATATCTCAACACTTCACAAATCTCTTTTCGTACGTTCTCATCAATTTTTTTTCTATGTTGAGATAAGGCCAGTGCCGCAACAATGCCTAATGAAACACATTGCCCATGTGGTAATTGAAAATTGCTTAGTTTTTCAATTGCATGACCTAAAGTATGGCCAAAATTAAGCAGTGCTCGTTCCCCATTTTCTTTCGGATCATTTTCAACTACTTGTTTTTTTATTTTTATACTTTCATAAATCATACTCGCACAAGTTAAAAGCTCACGATTTAAGATTTGCTGGCGGTGTTCGACAATCCACTGATAGTATGACTCACTTCTAATCAAGCCATGCTTAATTACCTCGCCCATTCCTGACGAAAACTGCTCATCGCTTAGTGTAGATATTGTTGCAATATTTGTATATACCAATTTCGGCATATGAAACGCACCTACCATATTTTTATAGCAATCAAAATCAACTCCTGTTTTTCCGCCTACACTTGAATCGACTTGCGATAGCAATGTAGTTGGAATTTGAATAAAATCAATTCCTCTAAGGTACGTAGCTGCAGTATAACCACATAAATCTCCAACTACACCACCACCTAGCGCTATGAGCCAATCATTTCTATCATATTTCTTTTCAATTAAATAACGATACAAATCTTGAACAATTTCAAGATTTTTATTTTCCTCGCCTGCCTCAAATATAAATGTATCTAAAGATGTACAACCATCTATTATTTCTTCTCGAACTGCATCAAGATACAAAGGGGCAACATTAGAATCTGATACAATACAGATTTTTTTTGTTTCACAATTTAATTTTTTTAATTCTACTAGCAAACTGGAAAAATCTTTTTCCAGCACAATATCATATATTTTTTTATTCTCATAATTTACTTCTAATCTCTCTAACATCACTTAACTCCTCATTGTGAATCATGATATATTTAATTACAGTGAAACAAGCAAACAATTGCAACTAAGAAATTGTTTGCTTGTTTGAATTTAGACAATTAATTAAAATCGATTACCTAATGTAGCACTTTTTGAATCGGTACCCTCTCGAACTTGTTCTTCAAAATCACCTGAAAGATTTGCAGAAATGGGTGTAATAATAAATATGTAAGCTGATATTTTTCTCATATCACCGCCAATTGCACATACAACACCACTAACAAAATCTACAATTCTCTGTGCAGCATCAAATGGCATTTTTTCTAAATTTAACACTACTACTTTTCCATCTAATAAACAGTCACAAATTTCCACTTCTTTTTCAAAATTTGTAAGTTTAAAAAACTCCACTTCTGTTTGACGTTTTATAGGAACTACTTTAGGTCTACGCTTTAGCAATCCCCCTTTAGATTCTTCATCATCAATTGATTCATCTGATATAAATGATTGTTTTTTTGATGGTTTCACATCCTCATCATAATTTTCTTCTTCATCAAAATACTCTTCATTAACTTTAAACACATCCATAACTTTATCAAATAAATTCATATTTTCTCCAATCTTTATCTAGTACCAAAAATAGCTGTACCAATTCTAATATGGGTTGCTCCCTCTTCAATTGCAACAACATAATCATTTGTCATTCCCATAGATAAAAAATACCTAGTAACATTATCAATGTTTTTCTCTTCAATGTCAATAATTAAATCATATAATTTTTTAAAAACACTTCGATTATTTTCAGATATCTCTACAAATGGAGCCACTGTCATAAAGCCACACAGCTCTACATGCGAATAGGATACAACTTCTCTTATAGCTAATTTTGCCTCATCTACCGTAAAACCGAACTTGCTTTCTTCTTCAGCGACATTAACTTCTAAAAGAATTTTTATCTTTTTATTAAGTTTTTCCGCTTCTTTTTGAATTTCTAGCGCCAAACGAATCGAATCCACAGAGTGAATCATATCAACAAATGGCAATACTTGTTTTACTTTATTTCTCTGTAGATGTCCAATCATATGAAATTTTGTGTCAGAAGGCATTTGATCATGCTTTTTTATAATTTCTTGTACCTTATTTTCCCCAAAATCTCGCACTCCACATGCATAAGCCTCCATCATTTTTTCAACTTCTATTGTTTTACTAACTGCAATTAGTTGAATCTCATTCATTGCTCTTGAAGATTTTTTGCACGCATCTTCTATATTATTATAAATTACATCAATATTATCTTTTATCACTTTACACCTCTATTGGAATATCAATTCCCCTTCACTTACCGTTTTTCCGTTTAGCACAATATGATCAAATTCTGATAACCCATAAGAACTACCGATCTGGACCGTATAAAATTCATCACTGGAACTAATTGTTTCGATTAATTTAAACATTGTATATCCTTTATTTACGTTATATACACCAGGTAATGTTCTTGTCTCACCTATTTGGTATCGTTCATCAGATTCTGGTTTCTGAATATAATCCCCTGCTTGAAATGTACCGCCTTCTTCTTTTATTATATAATAGTATTCTTCTGATTCATGATATATTTCTGCTGGTTCATACTGAGCTCGCTCCCCTTCATTCTCAAAGTATAGTTTGTTAAATCCTCCATTTGTATCTTCTCCAACTGTCATTAAATACGATTTAGGAATAACATAAAACTCTTTTTCAATCACTGCTGAAATAGGGACTTTTAACCCATCTTTATCTTTTTGTACAATTTCAAAATCTACAAATCTTTGAGATAAAATTTCAACTAAATATCGATCTACTTCTATCACTCCAAGAGATGTTCCATCTGTTCCTATAGCCGATGTAAATGTTCCAGTTACTTCTAAATCTAATGGTTTCAACACGATTTGCACCTTTTGATTTTCCTCAAATAGATTGCTTTCGCCTTCTGGTAATTGAAACACAATCTGCCACACATCCGAAGTAACCAACTTATATATCCCACTTCCAGATTCTGCTAACTGTCCAATTGTTACAATTTTCTTTTCATAGTTTTCCATATTAAAATCAGATGCAATTAAATCTGTTGGTACTTTTCCTTCATATCCATCAATGGTGTAGGATACCACTCCAGCAAATGGTGCAGCATATTGCATCATTGCTCCGTTGGAATTTGCAATTGCTAAATCTAAATTACCCATAGAATTAAAGTTAATTGCTTTCACAATGGAAGATTCTACAGAATATTGAAAATTGTAAATCTCTGAAAACTTTATAGCTTCAAAATCTTGCGAAAATTCTGAAATATCTCTTTTAATCTCCTCTAAATCTTCTTCATTTAATGTACTGTCTTTATCTGTTCCCTCTCCCATTCCAGCAGAAACATCTCTATCCTGATCTATAGAATAAACTGGCATACCTAAAGAAGCACGTTTTCCTTCTTGTACATATAAATTAATATATCCCCCTTGTTGCGTTGCCTGCACATGTTCTTCTCTTAATATTACACCTTCATAATTCTGTTCATTAACGATGCTTCCTTTCATAACTTGATAAATCTCTATCCTATCTTTTGTAATATATGTATAAAGACTATAAACCATATATAGGAATATCAAAAAGAAAATAAATGTACCAATGTTATAAAATCCATACCTTTTCTTTTTTCTCTTTAAATACCTTACATTCTTTTTTTTATTAGGCAAAATCCAAACCTCCAGTAATTGCAGCTTATTAACAAGCAAAAAGGCTGAATCAATCACTCAATCAGCATTTATCTATATGTTACAGTGAAACAATAATATTTGCTTTTATACTCTCTGGTAACTCTTCTTCATCTTGAGAAACGCTTAGCACAAAGGTTATATGATATTTTTCACCGATTTCTTCCAATATCTTTATGGTTTCTTCTGAATCAATCCCCTCTAAACACGCTACCCTTAAAAAACTATCTAAAAAAACCATTTCCAAATCTCTATCTTGTGATATGATACCGCAGATAAATCCAACAAATCCCTCTTTACTACCAATCGGATACTCATTGACGTTAATCAATCGTATTTTATTGCTTAATTCGTACATGTGTTTCGAACTCTTGTCTAAGTAGACAATGGAACCTTTTGCTTCTTTGATCGAGATATTTGCTTTCTCCAATAAATGTTTTGTCTTTCCTTTACCTTTTCTACCAGCAATTATTTGAACCATTAGAATTCCCCCTTCTTTTTATGAAAGTTGTATAAAAAAGCATTTTATATACATCCCATTATATAATAAGTATATAAATAAAGCAATGCTTATTTCATGATAAAATCTAAAGCAAGATTCATATTTTGATATAACTCCGAGCGATTTGATGATTTTAATACTACACTTACAAAATTTTCACCTTCCTGATTAGTGGAGTTTAAAATCAAGCAATTGCCAGCAGCACTTGTTGTTCCTGTTTTTCCTCCCACTACAATAACTCCCTCTGGTGCTTGATAATCACCAGATAAGTATCGATTGCTATTTCTCCATGTCTGACTAACCACTTCGCCTTGCTCATTTTCATAAATTGCTTCATAACTAGAAGTACTAATTACCGTTTTAAACTCCGAGTATGTTAAAGCTTCCTGAAAAATCAAATACAAATCATACGCTGTAGTATAGTGATTCTCGTCATGTAATCCATGAGGATTTTTAAAGTTTGTATCTGTTGCTCCTAGCTTTTTTGCTTCTTCTGTCATCAATTCTGCAAAACTCTCTATATCTCCACTTACTGCAGTAGCAAGTGTAGCTGCAACATCGTTTCCTGATGGCAACATCAATCCGTACAATAAATCTCTTACAGTTATTTTATCACCTGGATTTACATGTGCCATAGAAGATCCTGGTTCTGTAATCAAAACTTCATCCCCTACCACAATCTCCTGATCCAAGTCTGCATATTTCAATGTTAACAATGCAGTCATAACCTTTGTTGTACTGGCTGGGTACAAACGTTTCATAGCATTTTTTTCATAGATAACTTCATAGTTTGAAAGGTCAAAAAGCGCAATTGCCCCTTGTATACTCGTGTCATTCATTGCAGCTTCTCGATCTACTATAACGCACAAATCTTCTGCAAACATATCTATTTTTTCCAATGTTTCTGTTGAATAACTCAGTGAAGATAGTCGATCATCCGAATATTTTATTCGCTTTTCACCAGAAGTACATCCCATTAAGGATACTCCTAATAAACTTATGATTAACACACATACTCTAAACTTCACAGTTCCTCCTATCGAACAATATCTCGCCACTCTAAATCTCCTCTATCTAGAGCCTTTATCATAAGCTCTGCAGATGCTAAATTCGTTGCTAACGGTATATTATAAGTATCGCATAATTTTACAACATTATTCACATCTGGTTCATGAGATTTTGGTGTCAATGGATCTCTTAAAAAAATTACTATATCAATATCATTATGCTCGATTTGAGCTGCTAACTGTTGTTGCCCTCCTAAATGCCCTGAAAGGTACTTGTTAATATTTAAATTTGTAACCTCTTCTACCAAACGACCTGTTGTACCTGTTGCAAACACTTCATGTTTGCTCAATATGCCTCTATACGCAATACAAAAATTTTGCATTAATTTTTTCTTTGAATCATGTGCTATAATTCCTATGTTCATTTTTCTTCCTCCTTAGTGTACTTTAGTCTTTTTTTGTAATCCTACGTTCAAGCAAATACCAATTCCTATGTAGGTACTAATCAGTGAACTTACACCTGAACTTACAAGTGGTAGCGGCAACCCTGTATTTGGAAAAACACCAGTAGCAACCGCAATATTAGCAAAACTTTGAAATGCAATTAATGCTGCCATTCCTGTACAAATCAATCTTCCTGATAAATCCATTGCTTGCCCAGCCATTAAAATACATTCAAACACTACACATCCAATTAAAATTATAATTCCTATGCTGCCAACAAAACCTAACTCTTCCCCAATTACTGCAAAAATAAAATCTGTTTGTTCTTCTGATAAAAAATTTCCATTTTTCACTGAAGCTAATGTGTTGTTATTAAGCCCTTTTCCGTTTAACATTCCAGATGCAATGGCCATAATCGAATTATCTTGTTGCAAATTCATTTCTGCATATTGTTCCCTGTCTACAAATGCAAGGATTCGATTCACTTGATACGGTTTTAATAGTGGAACTAAATTCTGTTTTAGCAAATAAATAAATATTGCTCCTAGAGGTAGCGTAACACCAAGTACTCCTCCTACCCATTTATAGCTAATCCCAGCAACATAAATCATACTGAGATAGATAAATGTTACAACAAGACCAGTAGAAAGGTCTGGTTGACTAAAGATAAGAAAAAATGGTAAACCAAATAATGCAAGTGATACAAATACAGTAACAACATGGTTAATCACATGATGATATGTAGTGAAATACCAACTAAAAAATATGATAATCCCTATTTTAACAAATTCTGATGGCTGAATTTGTCCAACTACTGGTAATACAATCCATCTTGTAGCATTATTGACTGTTCTACCAAAGATAGAAACAGCAATTAAACTAATAATACAGATAATATAAATATAAACTCCTAAGGAAGTCAATCTATGGTAATTGAATAGAGCAAACACTAATGCAATAAACAACCCTCCACATATTCCTATTATTTGTCTTGAAACCATATTCATATCTTGATTTGAAGCACTATTGATAATCAAAACACCTATAGAGTTTAACAATATTACATAAAATAACAAACGCAAATTAAAGTTACGAAATTCGTAATTAAAAAAATTCATTATATCCTCTTGTCTGATTCGTACTTCAATGAATTTATGCCAAAGCAAACGGCATCCATTCATTTTTCATCTCGACTATCATATATTGAAAGATAAATAATCTAGTAGTTATCTCTACATGCTGAGATCGAATCTTAATCAGTTCTTCTATTATCGATTCCACATAGGTGGATAGAAACTCACTTTATCTTAGAAATATATTCTCACATATAAGTATATATCATAAATTATTTTTTTTCTAGTACAAAATCGTAAGCAATTTGATTTTTATGCTATTTTATATATAATTCGAATATTTTCATCAAATAAGCGCAACTATTTTTAGTTATTTTGCCCAATGCGGCAACAATTAGCGCACTTAATCCCCAATTGTCACATTTGAAACATCCAAAGCACCTGTATTTTGAATATAATCTAAATCTGTAAATCCATAGTAAAATTGGTATACATTTTTAGCAACAGAAGCTGCATTTGAAGATGTATAACCATAAGGAATATTTACTGTGATAGCGATATCAGGATCTGTATACGGAGCAAATGAAATGAAAAATGCATGATTGGCTCTGATTTTCGATTCTTGAGCAGTTCCTGTTTTACCAGCTATCTCTATTGGCAAATCTGAAAATATTTCAGAAGGGGACCCATCTGAAATAACACTTCTCATCCCTTTGTGTACAACATCCCAATTTTCTTCTGGAAATACAATTTGATCGGCTACTATTGGTTGCTTATCCTCAAGGAGATTCCCTTGATAATCTGATATTTTATCAATTAAGCTAAGTTCATATACGCTTCCTCTGTTAGCAAGTGCAGTTACATATCTTGATAATTGTACATTAGAATAGGAGTTTGTTCCTTGTCCAATTGATGATCGTTCCGGATCTTCTGTTGTCATCTCTGGTTTTGTTTCTGATAGTTCAATTCCAGAAGGTCGATCTAAGCCAAATAATGCAGAATAACTTCTCAACACATCAATTCCCATATCAGTAGAATAGACCAATGTGTCCGCATCTGTAGACATTCTATGTGCTATTTCTGTAAAATAATAATTACAAGAATTCTGCAAAGCTTCCTCTAAATTTTGCTCTCCATGAGATCCTGGATAAATCCAACAATTAATGTGTGGTTCTACCACATCATAGGTTCCCGTACATGTGATCGTTTCATAGGGGCTAACCACGCCTTCGGCCAATCCTGCCAATGCCGTCAATGGTTTAAATGTTGATCCTGGGGCTTTCTTTGCTTGTGTCGCATTGTTATATAGTGGTAGTGACAAATCAGATTGTAATTGATTATAATATTTTGCATCTACAATACCAGATAATTTATTATTATCATAACTCGGATAAGATACCAAAGCCTGTACCTCACCTGTTTTTACATTCGTAATTACTACTGATCCTGTAGCGGGATCCAATGCTAATTGAGCTGGTGTAATTTCAATATCTAATATTTTTTGGCGAATAAAAGAAAATGCATAGTCTTCGCCGTTCACTCGCAAGTTATTAATCTGCGATTCATCATATTCTAACACTTCTTGTTCATATAAAGCTAAACACAATTGTCTTCCTGTTAACACTTCATTTTCAATTAAATACTGTATGATTTTTTTTGAAAAATCATACTCTTTTTTCAATTCCTCTAATGTATAATAAACCAAAGCTTCATAAATACTATCCACATCAGAATATCGATTTTCAATATCTAGGTGTGATGTGTTTATCCAATTATCTGAAATCCCTGCATAAATATATTCTTTTAAGCTGATTTCATCTTTTTTCCAAGCAAGGTATTCCTCACTATTAAGATCAATCAAACTTCTATCGATGATTCCTACACTCTCTTCTGAAAGATGATTATAGATATATACCATATAAGCAGCCATATCATTTGGCAATTCATTCATCTTTCTTGGATTCTGAGAAAAAAGTTCTGCTTCTAGTTGTGCATATACTTGTGTTTCAGCATTTGTAAAAATACTATATATCTCTCGTTCAAATTCCTTCGCATCTGGTTTTCCCATATCAGTTAACGATAGTACATTATTATTAATTAATTGGAAATATGCATCTTTCACTGATATCATGAGTTTTGAAGCATCTGGATAGTCATATGGATCTACATCTTCATTGATTAATTTTGATGCTAGAATACCAGCTAACTGCTTTTCTATTAGATGATAGATTCCAATTTGTAAATCTCGATCTACCGTTAGGTAAATATCATTTCCTGTAGTTGGTTCTTGTTCTTCTACTACCTCAAGTATCCTTCCCACATTATTAACAATTAGTTCTTGATACCCTTTGCCTCCAGACAGCTCAATTTCCATAGAAGCTTCGATTCCAGTTCTCCCTACTTTATCTGTGATTTCATACTCGGGCTTGATTTTTCGAAGTTCCTCTAGTTGATCCTCTTGAATGCTTCCTGTATAACCGATGATATGTGCAAAATAAATACTGTCATTGTAAACTCGGATTGTGGCTTCCTCAACAGCAACGCCTTTTAAATCTGCTGCATTTTCCATTATTTCTGCAACTGCCTCTTCTGATATATATGAGGTAATTTGAGTAGATTCGTATTTACGAAATGCCGTCAAAGACATTGTATACCGTATCGCAACGATTTGCAGCGCTTCTTCTTGGGTCAATTCGACTGGATTGCCTTCCTCATCTACAAATTCATCAAGTCCATAACGTTCTGCACGTATTAAGTATGCATCATAGGCAGAAATATAAGCATAATTATCCTCGTCGGATTCATAACTGAGTTCTTCCACTGATTTCAATCCAAAGAAATCTCTTAAAAATCTTAGCCTAGAACTTTCAGAGCTACTAGTAAAATACATCTGTTCTTGTTCATCAATGCCAATTTCAAATTCACCTTCTACAATCTGTCCATGTTTATTGAGAATTCGCACTAAATGAAGTAACATTGTATTCATCTCATTACTCGTCGAATAATCCCCTGTGTCTTGTATGGTAACTACATGAGTTAATTCATTATATGCTAGTAAATTTCCTGAACGGTCATAAATATTTCCTCTTGTCCCTGACATGCTAACTGTCTTTTCAGTCATTTGTGTATAATCATTTAGGTATGACTCGCCTTGGATAATTTGCAACTCAAATAATCGTCCAAAAAGTACAAAAGCCATACCTATGAAAAAAATTGATAATCCAAACAAACGCGAAGTTATTAAATTTTTCAAGAATTCTTTCGCAACAACAAGAAAATCTTTTATCATTGTTAATCTCTCCTCTTCTCAAACTCTTCCATCCTTCGATTTGTAAATAAGAAGAAATGATAGATGAATAATGTGGTAACAACTGTAAAAATTGTTCCTGGGAGAATAATATTGATAAAATAATACATAAAGTCTAGCTTTCCTCTAATCAAATAGCGAAATACATAAATATACAAATTATAAATTATTCCATTAGTCAAACTAAGTCCTAAAGGAAGTGTAATATCCTCCACATAAAATGTTTTTGTCAGTTTTCCATTAAAATATCCAATATTAGTAAAAAGTAGTGTATAAAACCCAAAAGGCCCACTATAAAATAAATCCATCAATATACCTGTAAACAAACCATAAAACATCCCCTGCTCTTTTCCATGGATAAATCCTAGAGAAAAAGTAACAATCAAAAGAAGATTTGGAGTTGCTGCAAGTACAGGTATTAATGGAAATATACATGACTGTATTGTAAAAGCAAGTATAATGATTAATATATTGATGATATGTATTTTCATTCTAACACACCTGTTTCTATTAATTCCTCTTTCGTTTGCGTGATTACTAGGACTTCTTGTAAACTTTGAAATTCCGCTTCCGGAATAATATATCCTGATTTTGTAAGACGCGTAGTGTCTAATTCAATATCTATTGCATATCCTACTAAAATACCTGGAAGGAATTTTGAGCTGATATTCGATGTAACAATTCGATCTCCGTCTTTTACATCACCTTCTCCAGAAATATTAGTAATCCTAAGTTGACCTTCTTCATACAAAGTTAAATCTCCTGCTACAATACAAGTATCTCCTGACTGTTGAGCCATTGCACTAACTCTGCTTTCATCATCAATAATGGAACGAACGGTTGCATAATTAGCGCCTACATCCGTTACGATTCCAACCAATCCTCCATTAGCGATTACATTAGCATCTACCTTTATTCCATCTTCAGATCCTTTATCAATTCGAAATACATGAAACCAATTGCCAGAGTCTTTTGCAATTACTCTTGCACCAATTTTTTCATATTGCAAGTACTCTAAGTCTAACTCATACAAAGAACGTAATCGCTCTAGTTCAAACACTTCTGAATTCAAACGATTATTCTCTTCTATCATTTCATCTATTTGTAAATGTAACTCTTTATTCTCATCTAATGCATTACGATATTTTGTATAATCTACAATTTGATTATATACCACAGTTCCTACTCGATTCACTCCATCTTGAATCGGTATCAAAAAATATCCTACCCCTGTTCTTAAGGGTTCTAAAAATCCATCGATAATCGATGTGACACCAATTAATATCACACAGACAACCGATATTCCGATTAACAGTATCTTACTGTGTTTTGGTTCCATTATAATAAACCTCGTTCCTTAAAACTGTAGTAAGTCGTATCTCCTATCACGACGTGATCCATTAGTGGGATCTCTAATAAAGCTCCAGCTTCTTTCATTCGATTCGTTAATGCAATATCCTCTTTACTAGGCGCTGGATTACCTGTTGGATGATTGTGAACAATAATGATTTTCACAGCTTCAAAGCGTAGCGCTTGTAAAAAAACTTCTCTTATGGATGCAAGCGATGCATTAATGGTACCTTGAGAAAGAATAATATCTTTGATTAATTCCATTTTTGTATTAAAAAGCATCATACAAAACTGTTCTTTTTTTAAATGACGTAACTCTTCTTTGTAATACTGAAAAATCGTCTGCGGATCTTGAAATGATTTTCGTTCTAAGGTAATATTTCTCTTCCAGATACGTTTAGAAAACTCTCCAATACAAAGAAGTTGTGTTCCCTTTACCTTTCCAATTCCCTTCACACCCATCAATTGCTGCAATGTAAGATTTAAAAGCCCTAAAATACCCTCATTAGGATAATTTAAGGCTAATATTTTATAGGCCAAATCCAAAGAATTTTCATCTTTTGAACCTGTTCGAATCATGATTGCTAGCAATTCTGCATCACTTAATGATTCAGGTCCTAAGCGCAAACATTTCTCATACGGTCTATCTTCATCCGGTATCTGCTTCATCCTAATATGTTCCATATAGCCTCCTCGCACTCTCCAAGTACATCGGTAGCCTACATAGATTCTAGCATAAAATACCTTTTGTGTATAGACTTATATATTTACGATTTTCTTAGAAACTAGATTTTGAAGCGCTTTTAAAATGCCAACTTTAGCATGATACCACGTAAGTCCACCCTGAAAAAACACAGCATATGGAGGCTTTATAGGCGCATCTGCACTAAGTTCAATGGAAGAACCTTGTACAAATGCTCCTGCTGCCATTATTACTTTTGCATCATATCCTGGCATATCCCAAGGCTCTGGAGTAACAAAACTATCAACAGGTGCTGCCGCTTGAATGCCTTCACAAAAAGCAATTACCCCTTCTGGTGTTCCAAAAGTTACTGCTTGAATAATATCATGTCGACTTTCTGTCGAGTTAGGAACAACTGCAAATCCAAGTTTTTCAAATATATTGGCAGCATAAATTGCACCTTTTAATGCGCCACTAACAACTGTTGGTGACAAAAACAGACCTTGGTAAAGCAATTGATTGATTCCTAGGCTTGCCCCTACTTCTTTTCCAAGTCCTGGAGCAGTAAGTCGAAACGATGCACGCTCTACACATTCACGTTTTCCAACAATATAGCCGCCAATAGGAGCTAATCCACCACCTGGATTTTTAATTAGCGACCCTACAATCATATCTGCTCCCACTTCAAGCGGCTCTCTATCCTCCACAAACTCACCATAACAATTATCTACCATACAAATCAATTCTGGTTTAATCGACTTAATAAATGTAATTAATTCTCCAATTTGATTTACAGAAAGTGTTGGTCTTGTAGCATATCCTTTTGATCGCTGAATGGTTACTAATTTTGTTTTATCATTAATCGCTGCACGGATTCCTTCATAATCAAAACTACCGTTCTCTAGCAAATCTACTTGTGCATAAGTAACTCCATAATCTTGTAAGGAACCAACAGATGGTCTAATCCCAATAACCTCTTCTAGGGTATCATAAGGTTTTCCAACTGGAGATAACAACTCATCTCCTGGCCTTAAATTCCCTGACAAGGCTACATGTAAAGCATGGGTTCCTGAAATCAATTGCGGTCTTACAAGTGCATCTTCGCCTTTGAATACATTAGCATACACTTCCTCTAGCGTATCTCTCCCTAAGTCATTATATCCATATCCTGTAGTTGCTGCAAAATGGATATCACTAACTCTTGCATCCTGCATTGCCTTTAGTACTTTCATCTGGTTTGCTTCTGCGATTAAATCAATCTGATCAAATCGATCTTTTAAAGAATGTTCAATTTCTTTTGTAAATGAAAGCACTTCTTCGGATATTCCTAATTCCCCATAAACATTATTTAGATAACTCATAAAATTCCTCTTTCGTTCTTATACTCCCGTATGATTCTTTCAATTAAAGCCTCTTGATTCCATTGAAACTCATCCAAATCCAACCACCTTACTTCACGTTCTCGGCGAAACCAAGTTAATTGACGTTTGGCAAAATGTCTTGTATCTCGCTTCAATATTTGTACTGCTTCCTCTAAAGTAAAGCTACCTTCTAAATATTCAAGAATTTCTTTATACCCAATTCCCTTCATAGATACCATATCTTTGGTACATCCCATCTCACTTAACTTCTTCACTTCATCGATTAAACCTGCTTCTAACATTAAATCAATTCTTTTTTCAATTCTCTGGTACAGAGTTTCTCTTTCACAGGTCAATACATAATAGAAGAATTCATATGGAGATTGACGTTGGCGTTCTTCCATATTGTGTTCTGAAATCAGACGTCCATTTTGATGGTAATATTCAATCGCTCGAATTACTCTCTTTACATTATTTGCATGGATTTCTTCAGCAGACTTCGGATCAATTTGTGCTAATTTTTGATGAAGCGCCTCTTCCCCATGTGTTTTTGCAAATAACTCTAATTCATTTCGATATTCTTTTGAAGAGTCTTCTTTTGAAAAATTAATATCATATAATAGCGCTTGAATATAAAATCCTGTACCTCCTACTAAAATAGGAATTTTATTTTTACTATAAATTTTTTCCAAAGCTTCTTTTGCTAGTTCCTGAAATTTAGCTACATGAAATTCTTCCTTTGGATCTAATAAATCAATCAGATGATGTGTTACACCTTCCATCTCTTCTGATGTTATCTTTGCTGATCCAATATCCATATGCTGATATATTTGCATAGAATCCGCACTGATAATTTCTCCACCAATCGCTTTAGCAAGATTAACTGATAATGATGTTTTTCCAACAGCCGTTGGACCAGTTATAATAATAATCGGTTTTTTTTGCATATTCTACCTCATCGTTTATAATATACGTTTAAACTTCTTTTCTAATTCATATTTGCTCATAGCTATCATTGTTGGTCTTCCATGTGGACATGCATATGGATTTTCTAATTCTAACAATTGACCAATTAAATCATTGGCCTCTACTTCTGATAGCTTTCGATTTCCTTTTACCGCTGCTTTACATGCCATGGATGCCAATTTTTCTAAAATGAGGTCTGTCTTTTTTATAGGGATATCTTCTGATAGTCCATCAATCATTTCAAGCAATAATTCTTTCTTTGTAATTGAGTATAAATTACCTGGAACTCCACGAAATGCATATTCACGTCCGCCAAAGTATTCTACCTCAAATCCTATTTCGGTAAAATAAGTAAAGTACTTTTTAAACAAATTCTCCTCTTTACTACTTAGAGATACAATAATCGGAGGATTAATCTGCTGACATGTATGTTCTTTATTTTTTAGTTGTAACAATAATTTTTCGTATAATACCTTTTCATGTGCGGCATGTTGATCTACAATATATAGGTTATCTTGAAATTCAATAAGCCAATATGTCTTAAATAATTGACCTACAAAAACATGACGCGCTCTTGTTTTTTCATCTAATAGTTTTTCTTCAAACAACGTCATTTGTTGGCCAATTATTTCTTCTTTTTTCTTTGTATCTCCATCTAAAGTGAATGAAATATCTACTTTTTTCTCTGCGCTTCCTTCTAAATCCAATGAAACATCTGCTTTTTCCTCATGACTTACTTCTGAATTTTTCCTTGATTCCATTTCTGCCTTTTGTTTTTGAGCTTTAGGCTTTACCTGATATGCTACAACTGGTTCATTCAAGAACAGTGTTTCTGAACGCACTTTTTCAAACGGTTCAATTTTTGATTGAGAAATCGGCTTTTCTATATTTGCTTTCCCTTGTTTTAAATCCAATTCTACAGAAGGAATCAATTCCTTTTCTTGTAACGCATCTGTCAAAGCTCTCTTTATCAATTCGAATAAATGAGAGGATTCTAAAAAGCGTAGTTCCATTTTTGTTGGATGCACATTTACATCTAAAAGTGCTGGATCTATGTTAAAATGTAATAAGGTAAATGGATATTTGTGTTGCATTAAAAATGGTTTATAGGCCTCTTCTATCGCTTTATAAATAAGGCTACTTTTAATATATCTCCCATTTATAAAATAGTTTTCATAATTCCTGTTACTTCTTGCTATGCTTGGCTTTCCAATATATCCTTCTACAGAAATCTTGCCTTCTTTACAGTTAATCTTCAATAGATTTGCTGCGTTCTCTCTACCAAAAATCGAATAGATCATATCTTTTACATTGAGATTTCCTGAAGTATGTAGCTTATTTTGATTATTTTGAATAAACCGAATTGAAATTTCCGGATGGGAAAGTGCAATCTTTTCTACATACTCAGAAACATGTGCACCCTCTGTTTGTGGACTTCTTAAAAAGTTCCGCCTAACTGGTGTATTAAAAAATAAATTTCGAGCAATAAAAGTAGTTCCATCTGGAGCTCCGATTTCTTCAATTGTTTTCTTCTCTCCGCCTTCAATCACATACCGTGTTCCAGTCATTGAACTTGTTACTTTTGTAATTACCTCCACTTGTGCAATTGCCGCAATACTAGAAAGTGCTTCTCCACGAAACCCAAGAGAAGATACTAAAAATAAATCTTCTATTGATTTAATCTTACTAGTAGCATGCCTTAAAAATGCAACTTCAACTTCGCTCTTTGGAATTCCACATCCGTTATCAGTTACACGAATAAACGATATACCACCTTCTCGAATTTCAACAGTAATTGCTGTAGCTCCTGCATCAATTGCATTTTCTAGCAGCTCTTTCACAACCGAAGAAGGTCTCTCAATCACTTCTCCAGCTGCTATTTGATTAATCGTATCTTGATCTAGAACCGTTATGTTTGACATAGATTCCTCCTACTATGATATTCCACTCCAACGATTTTTAATCTTTGTCTGAATACGGTACAGCGTATTCAGCGCATCAATTGGGGTTAATAATCCTAATTCTAACGCTTTTATTTCTTCAATGATTTCATCATCTTTAATCGTATCAAATAGCGTCAATTGCGTTAATTCAACTTCATCTGGCTTTGGAACTGGCTTCCTTTTTACTACACCACCAGTTTCTGCAATTTCTCTAGTACGAATTACTAAATCAGTATCACTTAATTCTTGAACCAATTCTTTTGCCCTAGTAATTACGGATTCTGGTACTCCAGCTAATTTCGCTACTTGAATCCCATAGCTTTTATCTGCTCCACCTTTAATTATTTTTCGGAGAAAAACAATATCATCGCCTTGTTCCTTTACTGCAATACAGTAGTTATTTACCCCTGGAATAACACCTTCTAATTCAGTTAATTCGTGATAATGAGTAGCAAATAATGTTTTTGCACCTAAATTCTTAGGATTACTAATATGCTCAACAACTGCCCAAGCGATGCTCATCCCATCAAAGGTACTCGTTCCTCTACCAATCTCAT
Organism: uncultured Lachnospiraceae bacterium; assembly: GCA_964370595.1. GTDB lineage: Bacteria > Bacillota > Clostridia > Lachnospirales > Lachnospiraceae > Brotaphodocola. The sequence continues at coordinate 3,012 of CAYJKD010000007.1, read as the reverse complement.
CTAAAATCAAAAGGCTATTTTTTGTAGCATTTCTTAAAATATTAGCTACTTCTGTCATTTCTACCATAAAGGTACTTTGCCCTGAAGCCAAGTCATCAGAAGCACCTACTCGTGTAAATATTCGATCGCACACAGAGATATTTGCTTCTTTTGCTGGAACAAAACATCCGATTTGGCTCATAAGCACTATCAGTGCTGCTTGTCTCATAAAAGTTGATTTTCCAGCCATATTAGGTCCTGTAATAATAGAAATCCGATTTTTATTATTATCAAGATAAATATCGTTTGTAATAAAAAGATCATCCCTCATCATTTTTTCTACCACAGGATGCCTTCCTTGTTTAATTGAAATATTCCCTTTTTCATTAATTTGAGGTTTACAGTAATCATTTTTCACAGCAACACTGGATAAAGATGCATACACATCTGTTTGTGCAAGCCCATGTGCTGTTTTTTGTATACGAACCACTTGCTGTCCAATATATTCTCGTATTTCACAAAACAAATCATACTCTAAAGAAAATAGCTTTTCTTCAGCGCCTAATACAACTTCTTCTAAATTTTTCAATTCATCTGTAGAATATCGTTCAGCATTTGCCATTGTTTGCTTTCGCACAAAATGTTCTGGAACTAAGTCTTTATACGAATTAGTAACTTCAAAATAAAAACCAAATACTTTATTGAATTTTATCTTCAGGTTTTTAATTCCTGATGCTTCTCTTTCCTTTGCTTCTAGTTCTGCTAACCATGTTTTTCCTTCGGTTTTCGCATTCCTCAATCGGTCTGCTTCTTCATGATATCCTGGTTTAATGACTCCACCCTCTTTTAAGGTAATCGGCGCATCGTCTTCAATTGCATCATCTATTTTTTTACAAATATCCTGCAAATCATCCATTTCTTCATGAATTTTTGTTAAGTTAACAGAACGAAACTCTCCTAAAATTTGTTTAATATGGGGAATCATTTCTAAGGATGTTTTAAAGGCTAGCAAGTCTCTTGGATTTGCAGATTTATAACTGATTTTTCCCACTAAGCGCTCAAGATCATACACAGGATTTAAATATTCTGCAAGTTCTTCTCGAAGAATCATTTCTTCATTTAACTCTTCTATAGTATCTTGGCGGTCTAAAATTTCATTACGATTAATGAGTGGTTGCTCAATCCAGGTTCTAAGAAGTCTAGCCCCCATAGCTGTTTTTGTCTTATCTAATACCCACAAAAGGCTTCCTCTTTTATGTTTTTCCCTCATCGTTTCTAAAAGTTCTAAATTCCTTCTTGTAGAAGAATCAAGAATCATATACGATTCACTGTGATACATTTTCAGTGCCGTAATATGAGACAAGCTACTTTTTTGTGTATCATACAAATATTGTAAAATAACACCAGTAGCTACAATGGCATTTTCATAATCTCCGATTCCTAATCCATCTATTTGCTTTACTTTAAAATGATCACACAAAAGTTGTCTGCACCTATCATCCTGAAAATAATGAGCTGGCAGAGTGGAAAATGTGATATGGAATCGTTCACTCAGATCATCTCCATTGATTCCACTAACAAAAAACGCCTCGTTACACACAATTTCTGATGGTTGAAATTTATAGATTTCATCTAAACATATTTTACCATCGCCTACCTGTGTTACCAATAATTCTCCTGTAGTAATATCCACTACTGATATTCCAATCTGGTTTTCCATATAGACGATGCACATTAAATAATTATTACGGGTTTCATCTAATGCTTGCGATGTTGTGATCGTTCCAGGAGTGACGACACGAATTACTTCTCGTTTAACCAACCCCTTTGCTACCTTTGCATCCTCCATTTGCTCTGCAATTGCTACTTTATAACCTTTTTGAACCAAACGTGTAATATAATTTTCTGCAGCATGATAAGGAACGCCACACATAGGTGCGCGTTCCTCCATTCCACATTCTTTTCCAGTTAAGGTAATTTCTAATTCTCTCGATGCAGTAATGGCATCTTCAAAGAACATTTCATAAAAATCTCCCAAACGATAGAACAAAATACAGTCATGATACTGCTTTTTTGTTTCAACGTATTGTGTCATCATTGGTGATAATCCTGCCACAATTCCTTCCTGACCTTTCTTCCCTTTTCACGGATTATACTTCTTGAACCATACGTCCCATGTAGTAAAATCCTTTTGCTTCTTCCAAATAAACATTCACTATAGTTCCAATCAACGAAGGATCTCCCTCAAAATGTACGGTTACATTATTTGATAATCTGCCTGTTACATAACCTTCTTGGTGGTCATTTATACACTCTACCAACACTTTTTTCGTGGTGTTTACATCTCTAGTGCAAACTTCCGCAGAAATCGATTGCACCTCTTTTAACAAGCGATCAAATCGATCTTTCATCACTTCTTCACTAATTTGATTTTCCATAGATGCAGCCGGTGTTCCTGTTCGCTTAGAGTATTGGAATGTAAATGCGCTATCATATCTCACACGTTTTACAACGTCCAACGTTTCTAAAAAGTCTTCTTCTGTTTCTCCTGGAAATCCTACAATAATATCTGTAGTCAAAGAAATATTTGGCATTTCTTTTCTAATTCGCTCAACTAGGTCTAGATAATGTTCCTTCGTGTAATGGCGATTCATTTTATCAAGCATATTACTACTTCCTGATTGAATCGGTAGGTGTAAATGGTCACAAACCTTATTCGCCTGCTTCATTGCTAAGATTAGCTCATCTGAAAGGTCTTTTGGATGTGGTGTCATAAATCGTATTCGCTCTAATCCTTCAATTTTATCAATTTCTAAAATCAATTGAGCAAACGTCATTGGCTCTGTTAATGTTTTTCCATAAGAATTAACATTTTGTCCTAATAACATAATCTCCACAACACCTTCTGATACCAATCGTTTAATTTCGCCAATAATATCTTTTGCTTTTCTACTTCTCTCTCTCCCTCTCACATAAGGAACAATGCAATAGCTACAAAAATTATTGCAACCAAACATAATATTAACACCTGAT
>CAYJKD010000006.1:22560-32440 GCA_964370595.1 uncultured Lachnospiraceae bacterium | reverse complement strand
TTCAGTGGATTTTTCCGTTATCATCTTTTGGTATGGATTACAACTCGATATCAGATGTAGTAAAAGAATTAAGCGAATCTGAGCTACAACTATTACAATATGCATCTAAAAAAGAACCATATTCAATTATTGGATCTGTTAAAAAAGAAGATGTTATATTGATGGCTCCGATTGCAAATCCAGAGCAAGATATTATTTGCCTAGGACTAAATTACCATGAACATGTAAAAGAATCTGCAAAATTTAAAAAGGAAGTTTTTGAATCGGTAGCAGAATATCCAGTTTATTTCTCGAAAAGAGTGAATGAAGCAGTTCCTAGCGGAGGAAGTATTCCTTCCTACTCTGGATATGTAGAGGGGCTTGATTACGAAGTAGAGCTAGCAGTAATCTTGAAAAAAGATGTGACAAATATACAGCCAGAAGCAGTTAAGGAGTACATTTTTGGATATACGATTTTAAATGATGTTAGTGCAAGAAACCTTCAAGCAAATCATAAACAATGGTTTTTAGGAAAAAGTTTAAACGGGTTTGCGCCTATGGGGCCATGCATTCTTACCGTTGATGCTGTAAGTTATCCACCAGAATTGGCAATTAAATCATATGTAAATGGAGAATTGAGACAAAATAGTAATACGAAATATATGATTCATTCGATTGATAAAGTAGTGAGTCAATTATCTATGGGAATGACCTTAAAGGCAGGAACAATTATTTCTACGGGAACTCCTTCCGGTGTTGGAATGGGATTTGAGCCTCCGAAGTTTTTACAAGTGGGAGATGAAGTGGTTTGTGAAATTGAAGGGATTGGAATGTTAGAAAATCGTGTAGAATAATATAATAGAAAAAAACTTCCTAATGATGAAATCAAAAGGAAGTCTTTTCTATTTATTTGGGAGTTATCTTTAATAATTTTCAGCTTTTCTTTCAAAATAAGCCTTTGGGTGTGCACAAGTTGGACATAGGTCTGGTGCATCATTCCCTTCATGTATATAACCACAGTTTCGACATTTCCATCCAAGAGGAGCTTCTGTAGAGAAGGTATTTCCCTCTTTTAAATGTTCTAATAAGCGAAGATATCGCTTTTCATGAGATGCTTCAACGGCAGCAACAAGACGAAACTTTTCAGCTAATTCTGAAAAACCTTCTTCGTCGGCTTCCGTTGCCATTCTTTGATACATCATTGTCCATTCAGAGTTTTCCCCAGCAGCAGCAGCAGCTAAATTTTCTTCGGGAGTTCCAATTCCTACAGCTTCTTTAAACCACATTTTTGCATGTTCTTTTTCTTGATCTGCTGTTTCTAAGAAAATGGCAGCCATTTGTTCATAACCAGCTTTTTTCGCAGCAGAAGCGTAATAAGTATATTTGTTTCTCGCCATAGACTCTCCTGCAAAGGCTTCTAGTAGGTTTTGTTCAGTTTTAGTTCCTTTGTACTTAGACATGTAAATTCCTCCTTTGAATTTTCTGATAATTTAATTATAACATATAATTTTATAAAAAAAAGAGTAAAACTTAAAAAGTTAAACTCTTTTTTTCTTATTGTAAATATACAAAATTTTTATACGATTAACCGAAGTATCTATTTAATAAACCTTCAAATGCTTTTCCGTGACGAGCTTCATCTTTTGCCATTTCATGAACGGTATCATGAATTGCATCGTGATTTGCAACTTTCGCACGTTTTGCAAGATCAAATTTACCAGCAGTAGCTCCATTTTCAGCAGCTACTCTTAATTCAAGGTTTTTCTTAGTGCTAGAAGTTACACACTCACCTAGTAGTTCAGCAAATTTTGCTGCATGCTCTGCTTCTTCCCAAGCAGCTTTTTCATAGTACATACCAACCTCTGGATAACCTTCTCTATGTGCAACACGTGCCATAGCTAAGTACATACCAACTTCAGTACATTCACCTTCAAAATTTGCTCTTAAATCAGCCATAATATCTTCGGAAGAACCTTGAGCAACACCAATTACGTGTTCAGCAGCCCAACTTAATTCACCTTCTGCTTGCTCAGCAAATTGTGTAGCTGGAACGCCACAAGTTGGACATTTCTCTGGTGCAGCATCTCCCTCATGTACATAACCACAAACCTTACAGACCCATTTTTTCATCTTTTATTCTCCTTTTTTATATTTATATTTAATAATAGTAATAATTACTAATATCAATATATCAGAAATTACATTTCATGTCAATAGAAAATTAAAAATAAATTAAAACTGTCTTACACACTAAAATAAAGCTTATATAAATTTGTTAACAATATAATTAAATTTAGATTACTAGTTAATCGTTTTCTCAAGAAGTGCACGATTGACAAGTTTTGCATGTACCATAAAATAGAGCAGTATGCCCTTTGATACTTCCATCAATACAAGCAAGAGCATTTTCTTCTAAAATAGCAAGTGGTTTCATAGGAAGATCTAAAACGCAACCACATTTATCACATAGAAAATGGTAGTGAGTAGTAGTATCTGCATCAAAATGATCTTTTCCATCTCCACAAGTGATCTTTTTAGCTTCTCCGATTTCTACAAGTAAGTTTAAATTTCGATAAACAGTTCCTAAACTGATATGAGGGTGTTCCTCTCTAATACTGCTATAAATGGCATCTGCAGTTGGATGATCTTTTCGTGAACTTAAACAAGATTTAATACATTCACGTTGCTTGCTATACTTTAATGTTTTCATATAATCATGACTCCTTTGCTATAATGGTAATAGTTCTTATATTCATATTAAAGGATTAAACTGCTTATGTCAAGAAATTTGAACCTTAAAACCTTTCCTTAATAATTCGTATAAATTCTTTTGTTGCTTGCGACATATAATGATTTTTTTGATAACCAATTCCTAAGGTACCATGAGCTCTTGGATGATCAAGGGAGTAAAAGGTTAAATCAGAATTTGATTTCATACCATCTCGTTGCATCTCCTTTAGACCAATCCCATCGGAAATGAACATTTTGGGGTAAAAGGTAATACCCATCCCCTTATGTGCAAGCGCTAAATCGGTTTCGATATTTTCAGTTTCTAATACAATATTAGGTTTGATCTGTGCTTCTTCAAGAATATCATCAGCAATCGCACGAACACGGTTTCCTTCATTATTAAGTAAAAAAGGACAATTTTTTAAAAGTGAAAAATCTACTTTTTTAAATAGCTGATTTTTAATTTCGTATAACCGCCCAGGATATGCGCGTTCTAAAATAGAATCTGGGATTGCAAGTAGAATCTCTTCTTCGCAAATAGGAACAGTTTCTAAGTCGTTTACTTTAAACGGAAGCATTCCTATAATCAAATCGACATCGCCATGTAAAAAATCTTGATCTAGCTGTTTGGAATTTCCCTCTATTAGGCGTAATTCAATATTTGGGAATCGCTCTTTGTACTGAGGGAGTACTTCAGGTAGGATGATTCGCCCTCTTGTGTGGGAGATACCAATGACTAGTTCTCCAGATGTGAAGTTTTTAATGTCTAAAAGCTCTTTTCGTGTTTCTTCTTTTAAGGCTAATAGCTGTCGTGCTCTTTTTTCAAGGATTTCTCCAGCATAAGTTAAAGTGAGTGGATTTGTTCTGTGAAACAGTTGGATATCAAAAGTTTTTTCCAAGTTTGAGATATGATTACTCAAAGATTGTTGAGTAATAAAAAGTTTTTTTGCAGCCTTTGTAAAATTTAATTCTTCTGCAGCTACAAGAAAATATTCCAGATTTAAAAAGTTAATCATGATCAAAGCTCCTTAATAATTATCATTATATTTTATTCTTGAGTTGTTAGAATGGGGATATAAGAGGCTAATTTTTCTAAGGAATCATTTACGATTAAGGCAGTAGGAAAATTTACTTGTTCAATTAAATTCCAAGCTGCAGTGTGGTTCGCTACATCCACTTCGCAATGGGCATCACTATTAATAATTATAGAAACTTCGTATTTGCTACAATAATTTAACATGGTAATGTAGTTTTCTCTTGCATTTAATCGAGAGGAGTTTGGGTGTAAAGAGCTTGTATTTACTTCTAAAAGAACGTGTTGTTTCTTAGCTTCTTTTACAACCGCTTCATAATCAAATGGAAATCGTCCGTCATCAGGGTGCCCAATGATATGAACATGTGGATTTTTCATGGCATTGATATATGCATCTGTATTTTGTACAATTGAGCCTGAACGATAGCAAGGTTCATGAATACTAGCAATACCATAGTCTACAGATTTACAAAAACTTGGTTTTAAATCAACGGTTCCTTCGTAATCCATAATATTATGCTCACAACCTAGGAGGAGTTTTATTCCATAGAGTTGTCTTGGAACTGTTCGTAGATTTAGGAAGTAAATCGGATGACAAGAGCCAGGCATCGCTGGGGTGTGTTCGCTAATACCTAATAGTTCTAAGCCTTTATCAGAAGCAGATTTTGCCATTTCATAAATTGTATTATAGGCATGTCCGCTGGCAATGGTGTGTGTATGTAAATCTAAAATATCTTTCATAATAATCTCCTTATTTATAGCCAAGCTATTTAATATTTAGTGTAACATATTTTCCTATAGAAAACTATAGAAAAAATGGTTAAAATATGGTAAAGTTGTATAGACGAACGGTTTCGTGGAATGATAATAAAAGAATAAATATAGAATATGGAGGCAATATTATGAGTGAAACAAAAGAAACAATGAAAGATTTTGAACAAGAGCTAGAAGCATCTTATAAAATATTTGATGAGAAGAAAAACACTTATGTAGAACAGGAAGGACCAAATGCAGAGGCATGGTCAGAATTATTAGAAATGATGGCTAATAAAGTGATTAGTAAAGTAAAAATAAAAGAAGCTGTTAAGGCTGGTGTAGTAGCATATATTGGAGACATTAAGGGTTTTATTCCTGCATCACATGTCTCAACTCAATATGTGGAGAAATTAGATGATTTGATAGGAACATATGTAGAGGTGGTTCCAATTACAGTTGAACCAGAAAACCAAAAGTTAGTACTCTCTGCTAGAGTTGTATTGAAAGAAAAAGAGCAGTTAGTAAAAGCAGAAAAACTTGCTGCTGTTAAAGTAGGTGAAATTGTAAAAGGTAAAGTGGATAGCTTAAAAGACTATGGTGCGTTTGTTTTGCTAGAATCAGGGCTTAGCGGTTTGTTGCATATTTCACAAATAAGCAATCAAAGAATTAAACATCCAGGTGCTGTCCTAAAGGAAGGGCAAGAAATTACTGCTAAAATTATAGGTAACCAAGATGGAAAAATTAGTTTAAGCATGAAAGTGCTTGAGGAAGCACAAGAAGAAGAGGTAGAGGTATTTGATTATAATGAATCAGGTATTGCAAGTACAGGCCTAGGAGACTTATTAAAGGGAATAAAACTGTAAGGAGATACCATAAATACCGGGAAGGGGAGTCTATGGATATTCCAAAGACATACGATCAGACGGATAGATGGAAATCATTAATGTTTTTGTATGATTCAGCACTAAAAGAAGTAAATACAAAAATCGAAATACTAAATAGCGAGTTCATACATTTACACAATCACACTCCTATCGAGCACATTAAATCTCGGTTAAAAAAGCCAGAGAGTATCGTTAAAAAGCTAAAAAGGAATAATTATGAAATTACGATTGACAATATGGTGGATAAGTTAAGCGACATTGCAGGGATTCGAGTGATTTGCTCTTACATGCATGATATATACTTGATTGCAGATATGATTGCAAAGCAAAAAGATGTGACAGTTCTTTATGTGAAAGATTACATCAAACAACCAAAGGCAAATGGATATAAAAGCTATCATATGGTCGTTACAGTACCAATCTATTTATCAAGTGGGATGGTAGAAACGAAAGTAGAAATTCAAATACGTACCATAGCGATGGATTTTTGGGCTAGTTTAGAGCATAAGATTTATTATAAATTCGAAGGTAAAGCACCAGATGTTTTGCAACAAGAATTAAAAATTTGTGCAGATACGGTGGATATATTAGATGCAAAAATGTTTTCATTGAATCAATCCATCCAATCAATAGAAAAGGAAATAAAATAAACGTTATGAGAGTCGTACTTCAAAGGGTAGAAGAAGCATCTGTTTCCGTAGATGGAAGCTGTGTTGGTAGCATAAAACAAGGCTATTGCATACTATTAGGTGTATGTGAATCGGATAATCGATTAATTGTAGAAAAAATGGTAGACAAGATAGGGAAATTACGCCTTTTCCAAGATGATCAAGGAAAAACGAACCTATCGTTAACTGACGTAAAGGGAGAAATTCTAGTAGTCAGTCAGTTTACCCTATTAGCAGATTGTAAAAAGGGGAATCGACCTAGCTTTACTCAGGCCGGTTCTCCTGTGCTTGCTAAGCAATTATATGAAGAATTTATAGAGTGCTGTAAAGGTTATACTTCATGTGTTGCTCATGGAGAATTCGGGGCAGATATGAAAGTGAAATTGACGAATGATGGTCCATTTACAATTGTGTTGGAAGCAGATGAAAAAGGAGTAAAGTAACATGAGTAAAGAAATTTCAGAATCAAAACAGTTAGAAGAATTGTTGTGTTATAAAGTACCACATATTGCAAAAGAAAAACCTGCTCAAATAGAAGCAGCTCAATTATTTTGTGAAGGGTATAAAACATTTCTTGATAAAGGAAAAACAGAGCGAGAATGTGTTGTTATAGCGGAACAGATGTTGTTAGAAGCTGGTTATAGCATATTTGATCCAACAAAGAAATACAAAACAGGGGATAAAGTATATTATATCAATCGAAAGCGTGCACTTATTGCAACGACAATTGGAAAGAAGTCTTTAAAAGAAGGTGCTCGATTAAATGGTGCTCATATTGACTCTCCTAGATTGGATTTAAAACCGAATCCTTTATTTGAAAAAAGTGATATTGCATATTTAAAACCACATTATTATGGTGGGATTAGAAAGTATCAATGGGCAACGATTCCGCTTGCTATGCATGGAGTTGTTGTTTTGAAAAATGGAGAAACAGTAAATATCTGTATTGGAGAAGATGAATCAGATCCAGTATTTTGCATAAGTGATTTACTTCCACACTTAGCCCAAAAGCAAAATCAACGAAAATTAGCGGATGGAATTTTAGGAGAAGAGCTAAACATTATTGTTGGAACAATTCCGTTTCAAGGAGATGATGTAAAAGAACCAGTAAAACTGATGGCATTAAAATATTTAAATGATAAGTATGGAATGACAGAAGTGGATTTCTTAAGAGCAGAGATTCAATTTGTTCCAGCTGGAAAAGCAAAAGATATTGGATTTGATCGTGGATTAGTAGGTGCATATGGACAAGATGACCGTGTTTGTGGATATACAGCACTTGTCGCAGAAATTGAATCGAAAGAACCAACCTACACAACAATTACAATCTTAGCAGATAAAGAGGAGATTGGATCAGATGGAAATACAGGTTTAAATTCTGATTTCGTAAAACACTACATGGAATATCTTGCACAAATGCAAGGTGTAGATCCAAAAGAGATGTTTGCAAATTCGATTTGCTTGTCATCGGATGTAAATGCAGCCTTTGATCCTACATTTCCTGATGTATTTGAAACGAATAATACGTGTTATTTAAATAAAGGATGTGTACTTACGAAATATACAGGAACGAGAGGAAAATCTGGATCGAGTGATGCAAGTGCAGAATTGATGGCAAAAGTCATTTCGATAATGGATGAAGCAGGTGTGTACTGGCAAATTGGCGAACTTGGTAAAGTGGACCAAGGGGGTGGTGGCACGATTGCAAAATATGTTGCACACATGAATATTGATGTTGTTGACTTGGGAGTGCCAATTATGTCTATGCATGCACCTTTTGAAATTTCATCAAAGCTTGATATATATAATACATATAAAGCATTTGAAGCATTCTATCAATAGAAAAGTAAGTGTGAACTTTTCATGAAATAGAAGATAATCATCTTTTTTTCTTAAGTCACATGTGCTATAATCGTTTCAATATACAGAATAAGAAATTTTAGAGATAGAAATTAAAGAGGAGATATTATGAAAAAGAATTTAAAAATGTTATTATGTGGAATGGTTGCAACCGTAGCAATTACAGGGTGTACAAGTCAGGCTGAAGTAGAGCCAGTTGCAGGTGAAGAGGCTGTAGTAGCGACAACAGAAGCTGTAGCAGGAGAAGATACAGAAGCAGAAGCAGTAGAGGCAGCTGCAACACCAGAAGCACAAGTTGCACCAACAGATCTTGGGAGCGTAACAAAATTAGGTGAATATAAAGGTCTAGAAGCTACAAAAAATTCTACTGAGGTAACAGACGAAGAGGTTACAAATCAAATTGATATGGTATTGAGCGCGAATCCAGAAGAAGTTGAAATTACAGACCGTCCTGCACAAGAAGGAGATACTGTTACAATCGACTATGTGGGACTAAAGGATGGAGTTGCTTTTGAAGGTGGAACAGCAGAGGGTTATGCACTAACTTTAGGCTCTAATACATTTATTGAAGGATTTGAAGAGGGACTAATCGGTGCTACAGTTGGTCAAGAGCTAAGTCTGAATCTTACATTTCCAGAGGCATATGCAAGTGAAGATCTTGCAGGGGCAGAAGTTGTGTTTGAAGTAACAGTTAACTCGATTATAGAGTTGAAAGATGCTACTTTAACAGATGAATTTGCCCAAGCTAATTCAGATGCTGAAACAGTAGATGAATATAAAGAAATAGTGAAAGAAGAGATTCAAGTAGATAAAGAATTGCAATCAGAGCAACAATTACAAAGTGAATTGCTGTTAATGGTCGTTGATGCAAGTGAGTTTGAGTTAAATGAAGAAGCAGTAGACTTTGAATTTAATAATCAAATGTCTTACTATGAAAGTCTAATGCAAGTATATGGTGGAACTATTGCAGATTTTGCAGAAATGCAAGGGATGACAGAAGACCAATTTAAAGAGGAACTTAAACTTGCAGCTGAGTCTGCAGTAAAGCAACAATTACTAGTAAAAGAAATTGCTAGTGCAGAAGAACTTACACCGTCACAAGAAGACTATGATATATTAACTTCTCAGTATGGTGTAACTGTAGATGAGTTAAAAGCTACTTATGGAGAAGAATTAGTAGATGATACTGCTCTGTTATTTAGTGTATTAAGATTTCTTGTTGATAATGCCACTTTAAGTTAATTTTGAACAAAAGATTCTGAGGAGAAAGTAATGCAAGTATTAAAAGATAGAATACGAAAAGATGGAATTGTAAAAGCAGGAAATGTGTTAAAAGTTGATAGTTTTTTGAATCATCAGATGGATATTAAATTATTTCAAGAGATTGGAGCAGAATTTAAAAAACGTTTTGATGGAAGTGAAATCAATAAAATTCTAACCATTGAAGCATCTGGTATTGGGATTGCATGTGTGGTTGCCCAAAGCTTTGATGTTCCAGTTGTGTTTGCTAAAAAGACAAAAACTAAAAATATTGCAGGAGATGTATATACGAGTCAAGTGGAATCTTTTACACATGGAAAAGTATATGATATTATTGTATCGAAACAGTTTCTTGGAGCTGGAGATAAAGTATTGCTTATTGATGACTTTTTAGCAAATGGAAAAGCATTAGAAGGGCTAGTTCAACTCGTAGAAGCCTCAGGAGCTGAAGTGGTTGGAGCAGGAATTGTAATTGAAAAAGGATTCCAAGTAGGCGGCCAGATTCTTAGGGATAAGGGAGTACGTTTGGAATCACTTGCAATTGTGGAAAGTATGGATGAAACAACTGGTACAATTGAATTTCGTGAAGATAAATGGAGTTAAGACGAATTATTGTTTTTGATATAGAACAAATTTTAAATGCTGAGAGTAAATAATTAGCATTTGCAGAACACTTAAAAACGGTTGTAGAGTAATTGCAGCCGTTTTTT
>CAYJKD010000006.1:12481-22550 GCA_964370595.1 uncultured Lachnospiraceae bacterium | reverse complement strand
TAGGGATATCGTATGAAAATTCGAATAGGTACAAGAAAAAGTAAATTAGCCATGGTTCAAACGGAGTTAGTGCGAACATTGATATTAGAAAAATTTCCTCAATGTGAAATAGAGGTTATTCCAATGAGTACAAAAGGAGATGTGATTTTAGATCGATCTCTTTCAACATTTGGCGGAAAAGGTGTTTTTACAAAAGAACTAGAAGATGCACTCCTAAATAATACAATCGACTTAGCGGTGCATAGTGCAAAAGATATGCCAATGGAATTACCAGAAGGATTATGTATTGGAGCGGTAATCGAACGAGCAAATCCTTTTGACGTATTAGTGACGAATAAAGGAATAAAAGCCATTGATTTAGAAGCTGGTAGCGTTATTGGAACTAGTAGTTTGCGACGTGAAATACAAATGAAACAGATTAATCCTCATGTGAACATCCATTTGATTCGTGGGAATGTTCAAACTCGTTTACAAAAATTAAAAAATGGGGAATATGATGGGATTATTCTAGCTGCAGCAGGATTAGAGCGGTTGGGATTAGAAGAAGTTGAAGATTTTTGTATAGAACCACTCAATTCGGAATTATTTATTCCAGCGCCAGGACAAGGAATATTAGCAGTTGAGATGCGAACGGGAGATTTAGAAGAAATAAGAGAAAAAATACATTCCAATTCTGCAAGTATTATGCTAACAGCAGAGAGAGAATATATGAAATTACTAGATTCGGGTTGTAATGCTCCTTGCGCTGCATATTGTAGGCTAGTAGGAGAAACACTTGCAATGGATGGAATGTTTGCTCAAGATGGGATTCATCCGAGATATGAGAATGAACAAGGAAGTGACCCGATTGAGGTTGCTACTAAGTTAGCTCAAAAAATAAAAAGACAACCAGTTTACCTCGTGGGTGCAGGCCCAGGTGATTCTGGTTTAATTACACAAAAAGGACTAGAACTTATCAGAAAAGCAGATGTAATTGTCTATGATAATCTTATTAGCCAAAGTTTATTGAATGAGGCAAAATTAGATGCAAAACTTATTTATGCAGGAAAACGTTCTAATAAGCATCATATGATACAAGATCAAATCAATGAAACTTTAGTTCAATATGGAAAAAAAGGAGATTTGGTAGTGCGTCTAAAAGGTGGGGATCCATATATATTTGGAAGAGGTGGAGAAGAAGCGTTAGCACTTGAAAATGCAGGTTTACTATTTGAAGTGATTCCTGGAATTTCTTCTTCTTATAGTGCTCTTTCTTATGCAGGTATTCCTGTAACCCATAGAGAAGTGGCATCATCGTTTCATGTGATTACTGGGCATGACCGTGCAGGAAAAATTGATGAACTGGATTATAGTACCTATGCAGGTATTGAGGGAACCCTTGTTTTTCTTATGGGGCTTGGAAAACTAAAAGAGATTACCACACAATTGATTGCAGGAGGAAAAGATAAAATGACTCCAGCTGCAGTAATTGAGCGTGGGACAACAGCAAGACAAAGAAAAGTAGTTGGTACGTTAGAAACAATAGTAGATATTGTTGAAAAACAAAAAATTCAAACACCTGCAATTACTGTGATTGGAGACGTGGTAAAATTAGAGGAAAAATTATCATGGTTTCAAAAAAAGCCATTTTCTAAAAATCGAGTTTTAGCAACAGGAACAAGAGCATTTGCAAGGGAATTAAAAGGGGAATTAGAACACTCTGGAATGGAAGTGATTCCTTTTAGCTTAATTGAATCGATTCCTATAAAGAATGCAAATGTCATTGAAAGTATTTATAAATTAAAGGATACAACTTGGGTTGTATTTACTAGTGTAAATGGTGTTAACCATTTTTTTGAAATTTTAAAAGAACAGGAAATGGATCAGAGGAAAATTGCTCATTTGAAATTTGCTGTTGTGGGTAGAAAAACTGGAGATGCACTTAAATCATATGGTTATGTTCCAGATAAAATTCCATCTGAATATTTGGGGAGTTGTCTGGCGAAGGAATGGATTCCTAGTTTAGATTCTAATGATCATGTTATGATATATCGTGCAAATCAAGGTGTGAATTCGATTCCAAAAGCTTTAGAAGATGCAGCTATTTCTTATGATGATATTGGAATTTATGAAAATGTTATTGACACAAGACGAAAAGATGATTTACTTCGTGTGTTAGAGGAAGTAGATTATGTAACGTTTGCTAGTGGGTCTGCAGTAAAAGCATTTTGTGAATTAGTTGGAGAAAATAAAGTGAAGTTGCCAACTATAATATCGATTGGTCCAACTACTACAAAAGTTGCAGAAGATAATGGAATAGAGGTTTGTTATACAGCAACCGAACATACGGCAAGAGGAATTGCAATTAAGATGTTACAAGGTGGGATAGAAAATGAATATATTTAAATCAGAACAGTTATTTGAAAAAGCTAAAGTACAAATTCCAGGAGGAGTAAATAGTCCAGTTCGTGCATTTGGATCTGTTGGGAGAACGCCATTATTTATCAACCGTGGAAAAGGAAGCGAAATCATTGATGAAGATGGAAATTCTTTTGTCGATTATGTATGCTCCTGGGGGCCTAATATTCTAGGACATGCAAACGAAACAGTGATTCGTGCAGTTAAAGAAGCGTGTGAAGATGGATTAACATTTGGAGCACCTACTAAAAAAGAAGTTATTTTAGCAACTATGATTGGAGAGGCAATCCCATCAATGGAAAAAGTTCGTCTTGTAAGTTCTGGAACAGAAGCTGTAATGAGTGCAATCCGTGTTGCAAGAGGATATACAGGGAGAGATTTAATTCTAAAATTTCGCGGAAATTATCACGGACATTCAGATGGATTACTTGTAAAAGCAGGTTCTGCAGCATTGACAACAGCAGTTCCAGATAGTTTAGGTGTTCCGAAATCCTATACGCAAAACACACTAGTAGCAGAATATAACCATGAAGATTCTGTAAAAGAACTAATGGAACAATACGGTGATCAAGTGGCAGCGATTATTGTAGAACCAGTGGCAGCAAATATGGGAGTGGTTCCACCACGAAAAGGATTTTTAGAATTTCTTCGAGATATTACCAATCGATATGGAACTCTTTTGATTTTTGATGAAGTTATCACTGGGTTTCGACTAGGGTATGGAGGAGCGAGTGAGTATTATAATATTAAACCAGATCTCACTACATTAGGTAAGATTGTTGGAGGCGGAATGCCATTAGCAGCCTATGGTGGTAGAGAAGACATTATGAACTTAATATCACCAATGGGTGGTGTATATCAAGCAGGAACTTTATCAGGTAATCCGATAGCAACAACCGCAGGAATCACAACGTTGAGTATTTTGAGAGATCATCCAGAATATTATGAAGCAATAGAGGCACATGCAAAAATTATCGCAGATTGTATTCGCACAACTTCAAATTTGTGGGTCAATCAAGTTGGTTCTTTAGTCAGCCCATTTTTTACGAAAGAAAAAGTGTGGGATTATGAAAGTGCATGTAGTTCTGATACGAAGGCATATGCAAACTATTTTTCATATTTGTTAGAAAATGGAATTTATGTGGCACCTTCTCAATTTGAGGCAATGTTTGTTTCGTGTGCACATACGAAGGAGCAAATTGATGTTACCTGTGAACAGATTCGTTCATATTTGTCTAATATGGGTTGAATGGAGTATTTATGAGTATATATTTATTGAGTTTAAGTCATAGAACGACCCCAGTGGAAATTCGTGGTCAATTAACATATTCAAATGAACAGACATGTGAACTGTTAAAAGAATTAACAACCAGGTGCCAAATAGATGAGGCTGTAATTCTATCAACTTGCAATCGACTAGAGTTGTATTGCTATTGTAAGGAGGATAGAAATTCAGAGGTGATATTTCAACGAATGGAAGAAGTGTTAGTGTTTTATTCTAATTCCAATAAAGTTATAAATATGAAAGAATATACAAGAAGGTATTTGGATAAAAATGCGGTACATCATTTATTTCTTGTTTCGGCAGGTTTAGATTCAATTGTTATAGGAGAAGATCAAATTCTAGGACAAGTGAAGCAATCATTTGACTTTGCAAAAGAGAAAGGTTTTACAAGTACTTGTTTTAATACACTATTTCGATTAGCAATCACAGGTGCCAAACGTGTGAAAACAGATACAAACTTATCGAAATCATCTGTATCAACAGCAAGTTTAGCAGTAAAAGCAGCAGTGGATGAACATGGTGAATTAAAAGGAAAACATGTAATGCTTATTGGAGCAAGTGGGAATATAGGAGGAGTGTTATTAAATTACTTAAAAGATATAGATGGAATTTCTATTTATACAACCACACGAACTATGAGTACTCATGCAAAACAAAACAATGAAACTTGGTTAAGGTGGATTCCATTTGAAGAGCGATATAATTGGTTAGATCGGATGGATGTGGTAATTAGTGCAACATCAAGCCCACACTATACATTAACAAAAAATATGCTTCAAAAAAGTATGTTCACAAGTAAAAAACGTGTTCTATTAGATCTTGCTGTTCCTTTTGATATTGAAGAAAGTGCAGAAGAAATTCAAGGTTGTATTTGTTATAATATGCGACATATGACAAAACTTGCAGAAGAAAATAATAAGAAAAAACAAGAAGCAGCAAACTCTGCACAAGTAATCGTTAGTGAATACGAGGAGCAGTTTTATAAATGGTTTCTCTTCCAGTCACATCGAAAAGATATAAAGGATTTAAAAGCCATAGTTGTACAAGAAACATGTGAAAAAGGAGCAGAAACTGCTATCGATCATCTTATTTTCCATATGAGAGAAGTTTGTGACACAAAGCAATGGGAGATACTCCTAGATGTGATACAACGATCGAATCAATCACGAATTCTAAATCCAGTGCGAGAAAAAAAGAAGCAGATCCAAGCATACTTTCCTATGTTTGTCTCTTTAAGTGGAAAAGAATTTCTTATGGTAGGCGCTGGAAAAATTGCATCTCGTAGAGCTGAGGTATTGGCAGAATTCGGAGCGAATGTCACAGTAGTTGCGCCAAAAGGATCAGAAACGATGGAGAGACTTGAAAAAGATGGAATTGTAAAATGGGAAAAACGAAAGTTCCAATTTACAGATATTGATGAAAAAGATATTGTATGTACAGCTACAAAGGATGCAAAGCTTAATGCAGAAATTGCTGTTATGTGTAAGGGAAGACAGATTCCTGTCAATAATGCAGGAGATAAAAGCCAATGTGATTTTTACTTTCCAGGAATTGCAAGGGAAGGTAATATTGTTGCAGGAATTACAACATCAGGAAAAGACCCAACATTTGCAAAGGAACTTACTGGTCAGTTGCAGTTGTGGTTGAAACAATTTAATTAATAAAGGGGGAATAACATTGATACAAAGACCACGACGGTTAAGAGGAAATGAACAGATTCGAAACATGGTTCGGGAAACACGAATTAGTAAAGAAGGTCTTATATATCCCATCTTTATTCAAGAAGGCACAGGAATCGAGTGTGAAATTGCTTCGATGCCAGGTCAATTTCGCTATAGTGTTGATAGAATGAATAAAAAAATCGAAGAAATGATTCATGCAGGTGTTAGTAGGTTTATGTTTTTTGGGATACCAGATGAAAAAGATGTAGTTGGAAGTGGTGCCTATGGAAAAAATGGGATTGTTCAAGTAGCTGTAGCTGAAGCAAAACGACAATTTGGTCAAGATTTATATGCGATTACAGATGTATGTATGTGTGAATACACATCACATGGACATTGTGGAATTTTGAAGGGTACGCAAGTGGATAACGATCAAACTCTTGGATATTTAGCCAAAATTGCACACTCTCATGTGGAGGCAGGGGCAGATATGGTAGCTCCATCTGATATGATGGATGGACGTGTTGGTGCAATTCGCAGTTATTTAGATCAGATGGGTTGTGAGCATATTCCAATTATGTCTTATGCTGTAAAATATGCGTCAGGGTTTTATGGACCATTTCGAGAGGCAGCAGGTTCAGCACCAAGTTTTGGAGATAGAAAATCATATCAAATGGATTACCACAATAGGAAAGAAGCGCAGAAAGAAGCAGTGTTGGATTTGGAAGAAGGGGCAGATATTTTGATGGTAAAACCAGCGTTGGCATATCAAGATATTATTCGTGAAGTTGCAGATTTAGTAGATGTTCCAGTTGCTGCATATAGCGTAAGCGGTGAGTATGCGATGGTAAAGGCAGGAGCAAAATTAGGCTATATTGAAGAAGAGAAGATGATTGCAGAGATGGCAGTTGGATCCTTTCGATCAGGTGCTTCTATTTATCTAAGCTATTACGCAAAGGAAATAGCAGCACTGATTGAAAAGGGTGTTATTGGTTAACTTTTAGAAGGACATTGATCACATGTAAGCTTTTTTGCGCTTTCTGTAACTGCAGTTCCTCCAAGTGCAGTTTCTCTTAGTTCCCTTGGTAGGCTACGACCAACCTTGAGCATAGTCGTGAGGATTTCATCTAGAGGAACCAACTGTTTGATTCCAGCAAGTGAAATTTGAGCACAAGTTAAAGCATTGGAGGCACCCATAGCATTTCTTGTTTGGCAAGGACATTCTACAAGTCCGCCAATAGGGTCACAAACCATTCCAAGTAAGTTCATCAACGCCATAGCTGCAGCATCTAATGCTTGTTCGTCCGTACCACCCATAATAGATACAGCAGCTGCAGCAGCCATAGCAGAGGCAACACCAACTTCAGCTTGACAACCACCAACGGCTCCAGATACTGTGGCATTTCGCATTGCTAAATAACCTACAGAAGAAGCAGTAAAAAGGGCTGCAATCATTTGCTCATCCAATAAGGAGAATTCTTCTTTTAAGGATATCAGTACTCCAGGTACAACTCCAGATGCTCCTGCAGTTGGCGCAGCTACGATTAATCCCATAGAAGCATTTACTTCTAATACAGCCATTGAATATTGAATTGCTTTAAAGAGCACAGGGCCACATATGGTTCCGTGTTCTTTTTCGCGTTCTTGGAGTTTTTTTGCTTCACCACCGATTAGACCACCCATAGATGGTTTCGAATCAGTAATTGGGGTATGGCATGCATGTTCCATAATGTTGTAGGAATGTTTCATTTGCTGAATAATATCATCTTTGCTTTTTTGAGTATATTCTATTTCACGTTCAATCATGTACTCTGAGATACTTATTTTTCGTGTCCTACATATCTCTAGCAAATTTTTTGCAGAATTTAGTTTCATACATTCCTCCTATATCTGTACCAACATGATGTCTTTTACATGTGGATTTTCTTTGATTTCAATAACGATATGTTCTGGTAATGATTGGTCGGATTCTACAAAACTATAAGCAGTAGCTCCTTTTTCTTCACGGAATAGTCGCATAAATGCAATATTAACATGATGCTCACTTAAGCATTTCGTAATATGAGCGATTACACCAGGTGTATCCTTGTGAATGACGATAAGTGCGCTATATTCTCCGGTAAAGTCTACATCTACTTGGTCAATTTTGATAATGCGAACCTTCCCCCCACCTAAAGACTCTCCGCGTATTTGCAATTGTTGACCATCGCTGCTTTCTACAACAATATCTACTGTATTTGGATGAAGGTCTGTTTCTTCCGTATCAACTAGAAAGGAAAAATCAAGCCCTTGTTCCTTGGCAATTTGGAATGAATCACGAATACGGATATCATGGGTTTCAAATCCCATGATACCTCCTAATAGTGCACGGTCAGTTCCATGACCTTGGTATGTTTTGGCAAAAGAACCATAAAGTGTAAACACAACTTTAACAATGGTTTTTGGCATCATTTTATAAGCGAGTAAAGCAATTGCAACAGCCCCTGCAGTATGAGAACTTGATGGTCCGATCATGTTGGGGCCAATCACATCAAAAGCACTGATGTATGGCATGGTATTACCTCCAAAATAGAACTAGAATAATAGGCGCTTTGTCTCTCTTGCAATAGCAAGTTCTTCATTCGTTGGAACAATCATAGTAAGCACTTTACTTCCTTCATCAGATAAAATCACTTCTTCGCCACGTAATTTATTTTTTTCTGAATCAATATTTGTTCCAAGATATTCAATATATGGAGCAATTCGAGCACGAACCTGTGCATTGTTTTCTCCAGCACCAGCTGTAAATGCAATAATATCTACACCACCCATTGCGGCAACATAAGAACCGATGTATTTTCCTACACGATAAGCATATGCATCTAAAGCAATTCCGGCTAATTCATTGTTATTTTCAGCAGCTTCAGCGAGGTCTCTAAAATCACTAGAAAAACCATCAGATAGCCCAAGCACACCCGATTGTTTATTGCAGATAGCAAGAATTTCGTTTACTGACTTATTTTCTTTTTCACATAAAAATTCAATAATAGCAGGGTCGAGGTCTCCACATCGAGTCCCCATAATCAAACCTTCTAAAGGAGTAAGTCCCATAGAAGTATCAATGGATTTTCCATTTTTTATTGCGGCAATAGAAGCACCATTTCCGAGATGGCAGACGATTATTTTTAAATCTTCTCTGTTTTTACCAACGATTTCTGCAGCGCGTTTGCTTACGAAATCATGGCTCGTTCCGTGGAATCCATAGCGACGGACTTTGTGATTCTTATAGTATTCATATGGCAAACCGTATAAGTAAGCTTTCGCTGGTATTGATTGATGAAAAGCTGTATCAAATACAGCAACCCCTGATACATTAGGCATAACTTCCATACAAGAACGGATTCCAACTAAATTAGCAGGATTGTGAAGTGGCGCAAGGTCACTACAAGCTTCTACAGAGGAAAGAACCTCTTCTGTAATAATTGCACTACTTACAAAGGTTTCACCACCATGAACAATACGGTGTCCCACTCCATGAATTTCATCTAGAGATGAAACGACTCCAACCTCTGGATCTGTAAGCTTTTCAATAACTAATTTTACGGCCTGTGTATGATCTTTTATGGAAATCTCACTTACATATTTCTCTCCATTTTGTGGTTGGTGGGTAATGGAACTGCCTTCAATTCCGATTCGGTCACAAAGCCCTTTGGCCAATACTGCTTCACTAGTTCCATCAATTAATTGATACTTTAAAGATGAACTTCCACAGTTGATTACTAAAATATTCATTTTATTCCTCCTAGTATAATTCGTCTGTATTTTGATTTAAAATAACGCGTGATTCGCTTAAACTAGAATACCATAATTTAAATAAAACTTCTAGGATTATTTCATTTTGTAAGGGCTCAGCTTTTTAGCAAAAGTTTCGTTTTCTTAACAATTTAGTAAACGATAAAGTGAAGTGTTATAGTATGAATAGAAATATAGTTTGGCTAGTTGCAATAGCGTAAAAATATTTTTCATAGGAATAATGGAGGAAACTACATGAAAAAGATATTATTAATTGCTTTATCAGCAGGGATTCTAACCAATTTAGCCGCTTGTGGTTCAACAAACACAGATATTATAGAAACCACACCGGCAATAGAAACTACATTAGTAGAAGAAACGACATCAGTAGAAGAAACCACCAATCGTGAAGAAGAATCAACAGAAATCACAACTAGGGAAGCACATACAGAAGATGTGACAGAAGAATCAACGTATGGAGATATTGGAGATACGGCCTTGTATTCAAGAACACAAGGAGTTTGGCGAGGGGATGCTTCTTTTGATACAGCTTGGATCGAAATGGATGGATATGGTGGGTTTGAAAGCTATTATGCTAGTGGTAATTTAGAAAACCAAGGATATTTGAGCTATTATGAAGATGGCTGGTATGAAGTATATGAATCAGATACAAATGAATACCTCATGGATTTGTATTTTGATAATGGGATTGATAATTATTTTACTTTAGATTTTATGGGAGAATATTATAATGAAAATGGTATGGACATATCGAATTCCATCCCTGTGTTAAAAGACCCTCAATTGTTTCAGGATATCGTAAATTTAGAATACTTTGCAGATGAAAACTGGGGTTATTACTTTGAGGATATGATTGATTCGGGATTAGCAGGAATAATAAACACTGCATTTATCACAAGTGAAACACAAAAGGAGATTGATGATGGTTTAGATG
>CAYJKD010000006.1:1942-12471 GCA_964370595.1 uncultured Lachnospiraceae bacterium | reverse complement strand
ATGCCTATGTAATACGGGTTATTGAAACAATTAGTAATAGCGCTATAAGAGATTTAGAAATTGCACAAGCGAATGATTATAGTGAACGAATGACGTATCCAGTAAATTTACTTTCATGGACAAGTGGAGAAAATGAAGATACTACATTTTGGAAAGCATTTTATATGAAAACAGATAGCCATACCTATGTTTATGCCTATCGAATGGTAGCAGATTTTGCAGCAGATTATGAAGAGATATGGAAAGAATCATTTCTTGGACTGTATATGGAATAAACAGATTATGAAATAGGGTTATAACAGGAAGAAAGCGAAATCTATGCTTTCTTCTTTTTTTTCTTTACGAAGAGAAGATTAAATGCTAGTATTATTTGTAGAATATCAAATTCAATTTAAAGGAGAGGTGCTATCGTATATGAAAAAAAAGACAATAATTGGTTTCATTACAACAATATTATTAGTGGGTAGTTATGTTTGTTCATCCTCAGTAGTTGTATTTGCAAGCGGAACTGAAAGGGAAAATATTCTTATAGTTCCTAAAAAAGAAGAGTCTCTTTATCGGATAAATGGAACGTCAGTGGATGAATCGGATATAATACAAAATAACGGAGTGATTTATTTTCCACTAGATACGATTCTTGACCGATTAAAAATACATGGAATTTGGGATGAAAAAAAGCAAAAAAATACGTTTGTATTTGAAAATAAAACAATTGAATTGACAATTCAAGATAGTAATTGGGTTGTAAAATCAGATTCAAATGTGTGGAATGAAGTATTGAATCCACCAATTTTAAAAAATGATCAAGTTTATGTGGACATGATGTCCTTTGTGAAAGTATTGGACCTTAAGTCAGATGATCAAAGTGGGGATTTCACTACGGAAATCGAAGTTGAATTTGCAGAAGAGTATTATTTTATCCCAGAGCCGTTACCTAGCAAGTTAATAGAAATTTATGAGATGAAAGGTCATATTGATAAAAGTAAGGTTACATATGATGACTTGCAATATATACGACCACTTTATATTGATTTTAATGGGGAGATTCAAGTTGGAGAATTAGTTGTGGCAAAAGAGATTGCACAAGAAATGTGTGAAATATTTCGAGAATTATATGATGTAAAATATCCGATTGAAAAAATGGAAGCTATTTACAAATACGACTTTTTAGATCGAGCATCAATGGAAGATAATAATACATCTGGGTTTAACTACCGTTTGGTAGATGGAACAGATCGTTTGTCAAAACATGCCTATGGATTGGCAGTAGATATCAACCCAATGCAAAATCCGTTTATTCAAGGAAATTATATTTCGCCAAAAGGTTCAGAGCTATATAGAGATCGTGAATCATACCAAAAAGGTATGATTTTAGAAGGAGATGTTGTTTATAATGCATTTATGAAACGAGGTTATACTTGGGGAGGGCATTGGAACACCATGAAAGATTATCAACATTTTCAAAAATAGGTTAAGTACAGAATATAGGAGATAAGATGAATTATTCAATTTTTACAAGATTGCAAGAAACAAGATATAGTATTTTACAAGATGAAACAAAGCAAGCATATATGGAGCGGATTTTTCAAAAGTTTTTTGAAGAGGAAGATCCAAATGGCGAGAAGCAGATTGCTGAAATAATGGGTCTATCGTATGATTCATGTTCTTGGAATGAAAAAAAACTGATACTAAAGGGGAGAGTAGAATCTTGGATGCTTAATCCAGCTAAGACGTTACAAGGGGGAATGATGCTAGCTTCCATTGATGCAACAATCAGTTTGCTGATTCGATTTGTGAATCAAACATTTGCAACTCCAACCATTCAATTTTCAATTAATTATATGCGAGGAATTTTAGCAGGTGATGATTATTATATTCATGCAACTATTAATAAATTAGGACGTAAAATTATTTTTGTAGAAGCACAAGTGTATACACAAGAAGGAAAATTAGCATCTACTTGTACAGGAACATTTGCGGCTTAGACTAGGAGGAAGTATGTTATTTTTAGAATATCCAAAATGTAGTACTTGTCAAAAGGCAAAAAAATGGTTAAATGGTCATGAAAAACAATTTTTTGAAAGGCATATAGTTGAGGAGAATCCAAGCATAGAAGAATTGAAACAATGGGTTGGATTAAGTGGATTGCCTATAAAACGCTTTTTCAATACAAGTGGGATGAAATATCGTGAATTAGGATTAAAAGATAAATTACCATTGATGTCAGAGGAAGAACAATATGCAATTTTAGCAACAGATGGAATGCTAGTGAAAAGACCATTGTTGATTGGCGACACATTTGTAAAAGTTGGTTTTCGAGAAAAAGAATGGGAGCAAATCTAGAATGAAAATCATCATATCTCCTGCGAAGCAGATGCGAGTGGAAGAACATGTCGTGGAATGTTTTGGAAAACCAATCTTTATGAAAGAAGCTACTGAATTAATGAAATGGATGCAAACACTGAGTTTTTTAGAAGCAAAAAAACTTTGGCGTTGTAATGATAAAATTGCAAAACAAAATGTTCAAAGACTTAGTGAGATGAAGCAATGTGATGGAGTTACACCAGCGTTATTATCTTATGTAGGAATCCAGTATCAGTATATGGCGCCAACAATATTTGAAGATAAAATGCTAGATTATGTACAAAGACATCTGAGAATTCTCTCTGGATTTTATGGTGTACTAAAACCGCTAGATGGAATAATTCCTTACCGATTGGAGATGCAAGCAAAAATAGAAATAGGTTCTTATAAAGATTTGTACGAATACTGGAATGAAAAACTCTATTGTGAGATAATGGAAAATGATGAAGTGATTATTAATTTAGCCTCAAAAGAATATTCGAAATGCATAGAAACCTATTTAGAAAAAAACAAATCGATGATTACTTGCGTATTTGGTGAATATGTAGGTAACAAAATTGTTCAAAAAGGAACCTATGCTAAAATGGCAAGAGGAGAAATGGTTCGATTTATGGCAGAACATAAAGTAGAAGAGCCAGAAGAGATAAAAAAATTTGATCGACTTGATTATCGATATTTGGAAGAGGAATCGGATGATTCTACTTATGTATTTGTGAGAAATGGAAAGGGTAAGGAAAAAAATAATTAGTAGATATCAGGTTTATCTAATGTTATAATAGACAAAGAAAGCATTTCCTTGTATGATTAAGAAAAGAATAAGCTAAATTGGAGAGGAGCAAGATGATATGAATGAAGTGATTCAAAATATATTAACAAGAAGAAGTGTGCGAGATTTTTCTGAAACATGTATAACAAAGAAAGATATGGAAATACTGATTCAAGCTGGATTGTCAGCACCTAGTGGAAGGGCAAAACAAACTTGGAAGTTTACAGGGCTTTTAAATCAAGAAATTATTTCGGAGTTGGCTGCTGTTATAGGACCTATTCTTGAACGAGAAAATTATGGATTTTATGGAGCGAAAGCTTTAATACTTGTTTCTAATGAAGTAGATAGTCCATGGGGGAGAGAGGATAATGCATGTGCATTGCAAAATATTTTTCTAGCAGGACACAGTATGGGGATAGGTTCTGTTTGGATTAATCAATTTTCAGGAATTTGTGATGAGCCAAATCTTAGATCTATTTTAAAGCAATTAGGTATTCCTGAAAATCATGTAATTTATGGAATTGCAGCATTGGGATACTCGATGAGCGAACCTAAGGGACAAATTGAGAAGACAGGTGTATATACAATTATTGAGTAGATTTGATGAAGGTATAAAATAAATCAAACTATTTTGTACGTTAACAAAAAACACTTAAGACGATTAAGTGGGTATTGATGCCACTTTGTCGTTTCTGAGTGTTTTTATTATGGAAAATAAAACCTATGTACTTATGTTTGTAGTAGTGAGAAAGAGAAAAGACAACAATATCGGATTGGTAATGGTGTGGTATATGGCAATTTACAATCCCATCAATTTATGATACAATCATGGCGTAACTGTAGATTGGACTTTTTGAATAGGAGAATAGCAAAATTATGACTGGTTTAGAATTATTAAAAAGTAGAAGAAGTGTTCGTAAGTACACGGAAGAAAAAGTAAGCAGGGATACAATAAATGAGATTGTAGATATTGCACGCTTTGCACCATCTTGGGCAAATACGCAGGTGGTTCGCTATAACATTGTTGATAATGAACAGAAATTAGAGTCTATTGCTGAAACTGCGGTTAAAGGTTTTGTCTACAATACGGCTACACTAAAAAAAGTAAAAGGCGTTGTTGTGTTAAGCTATGTGAATGGCGAAAGTGGAAGCTTAGAAGATAAAAAAGGTGTAGATACAACAAAGGAAAAATCTACAGAATGGGGAACATTTGATGCAGGACTTGCATGCCAAACTTTTTGTTTAGCAGCTTATGCAAAAGGGGTAGGAACTTGTATTTTTGGAATTATTGACCAAGAAGCAATTGCAGAGATTATAGATTTGCCTTCCAATGAAACAATAGCAGCTTTGATTGTTTACGGATATCCAGAAGGTGAAACAAAAACTCCACCTAGAAAAGAACTGACAGAACTTGTTCGATTTGTTGAGTAATATATATAAATTGTTTATGTAGAGTTGAAAGGTAAAAGACGATGAAAGAATTACTATTTATGAATCCTGTATTTAAAGAAATGCTATGGGGTGGAAATCGCATGAAAGCGGTATATAGTTATCCAATTCCAAGCGATTTAACAGGGGAATGTTGGGCAATTAGTGCACACCCTAATGGTATTTGTACGATTAACAATGGGCAATATCAAGGAAAAAAGCTAAATGTATTATGGGAAAATCATAAAGAACTCTTTGGTAATAGCAATGGAAAATATGGAGAACAGTTTCCGCTGTTAGTGAAAATTATAGATGCGAAGCAAGATTTGAGTATTCAAGTACATCCAGATGATGCGTATGCAGGTATAAATGAAAAGGGTTCTCTGGGGAAAACTGAGTGCTGGTATATTTTAGATGCAGATCCAAATGCTACCATTGTAATTGGCCATTATGCAAAAGATAAAAGCGAAGTGAAATCCATGATAGAAAATAAAGATTGGAAAAATTTCATTCGGGAAATACCTGTTGAGAAAGGGCAATTTTTTCAAATAGATCCAGGTTGCGTTCATGCGATTAAAGGTGGAACTTTGATTTTAGAAGTGCAACAATCAAGCGATATCACATACCGTGTATATGATTATGATCGTCTTACAGATGGGAAACCAAGAGAGTTACATGTAAAACAGAGTATTGATGTTATCAACGCACCATTTAACGCAGAGGAGTTGCATACACGTAAATCAGTGGAAGGTGATGTGATAATAGAACATTTGATCACTTGTCCATTCTATACAGTGGAAAAGTATGATGTAAATGGTAATTGGTCAATAGATTTCCAAAAGGATTTTGTAAATGTAGATATCCTTGAAGGAAGTGGTACAATTGATGGGTATGAAATTAAAAAGGGTGATCATTTTATTATTCCATATGAATATGGGACTTGTGAAATAAATGGGACAATATCGATGATTTGCTCATGGATAGATGAAAAGTAAAAGAAAAAGGAGATGTGTTAAATGACAATCAGAGTAGGAATTTTAGGTTATGGAAATTTAGGTAGAGGTGTTGAATGTGCAATTAAGCATAATTCTGATATGGAACTTGTAGCAGTATTTACAAGAAGAGATCCTTCTACGGTTTCTATTCTTACAGAAGGCGTTGGTGTATATAAGTTAGAAGAAGCAATTTCAATGAAAGAAAAAATAGATGTTATGGTACTTTGCGGAGGAAGTGCAACAGATTTACCAGAGCAAACACCAGAATTTGCAGAGCATTTCAACTTAGTTGATAGTTTTGATACACATGCAAATATCAACCTTCACTTTGATACAGTTGAACCAAAAGCGAAAGCGGGAAATAAAGTTGCAGTTATTTCTGCAGGTTGGGATCCAGGAATGTTCTCAATCAATCGCTTGTACTCAGGATGTGTTCTTCCAGGTGGAAATGATTACACGTTTTGGGGACGTGGAGTAAGTCAAGGTCATTCAGATGCGATTCGTCGCATTGAAGGAGTAAAAGATGCTAGACAATATACAATTCCAGTGGATTCAGCATTAGATGCAGTTCGTTCAGGTTCTAATCCAGAATTGACCACAAGACAAAAACATACAAGAGAATGTTTTGTTGTGGCACACGAAGGAGCAGATCTTAAAAAGATTGAAGATACAATCGTGAATATGCCAAATTATTTTGCAGACTATAATACTACAGTACATTTTATCAGCCAGGAAGAATTGATGAAAGACCATGCAGGAATTCCTCATGGTGGATTTGTAATTAGAACAGGAACTACAGGTTGGAATGATGAAATGAAGCATGTAATTGAATACAGCTTAAAGTTAGATTCTAATCCGGAATTTACTGCCTCAGTACTTATTGCTTATGCAAGAGCAGCATATCGTTTAAATCAAGAAGGACAAGCAGGTTGTAAAACAGTTTTCGATATTGCTCCAGCTTACTTAAGTGCACAAGATGGTGTAGAATTAAGAAAAAATTTACTATAAGATAAATAAAATAAATAAAATGTGCGATGTGGGATAATTCCTACATCGCATTTCGTGCTATAAAAATAAATAAGTTTTATATCAGTTTTAAAGAGAGGAAATAAAAGATGTATATAATTGTAGGGCTTGGAAATCCAACAAAGGAGTATCATAAGACGAGGCATAATGTTGGTTTTGACATTATAGACGTGATAGCAGATAAATGGGGAATCTCCATGAGTGAAAAAAAGCATAAAGCGATTTGTGGAAAAGGAATTATTGACGGTAATAAGGTAGTATTGGCAAAACCACAGACATTTATGAATCTAAGTGGAGAAAGCGTTCGATCACTTATGGACTTCTATAAAATATCACCAGAAGAATTGGTTATTATCTATGATGATATCAGCTTAGAGCCAGGCCAGCTTCGCATTCGATTGAAAGGAAGTGCAGGTGGACATAATGGAATTAAAAATATTATTGCTCATTTAGGGACTCAAGAATTTCCTAGGATTAAAGTAGGAGTTGGCGAAAAACCTTCTTATATGGATTTAGCAACTTATGTACTAAGTCGTTTTTCCAAAGGTGAGGCAAATGTGATGGAAACAGCAATGAAAGAAAGCGCAGATGCAGTAGCGATGATGATGAATGAAGGAAATGAAAAAGCAATGAATCGTTTTAATATGAAGAAAAGGGACGAATAGATGAGTAGAATATTTGCTAATCCACTAACGGAGCTTGCAGAGTATGAAAGTATAACTAAAATTCTTGAGAAAAAAAATGGGCCGATTCAGGTTAGTGGATGTATTGATTCTCAAAAAGTACATCTTATGTATGAGTTGCAACGTGAAGTTCCATGGAAATTAGTGATTACCCATGATGAAACAAAAGCAAAGGAATTATATGAAGATTTTCGTTGCTTTACCAAAAATGTGTGGATTTATCCAGCAAAGGATTTGCTATTTTATAATGCAGATATCCACGGGAATTTAGTTGCAAAACAGAGAATACAAGTGCTTCGTGCGTTATTAGAACAACCAGAGGGAGTTGTGATTACGACTATTGATGGATTGATGGACAGACTCTTACCATTCCAAGATTTTTACAATAACATTAAAAAAATTTGTGTAGGGCAAGAATTAGATCCTCAAAAATGGAAAAAAATGTTGATAGAAATCGGTTATGAGCGAGTTCCACAAGTGGAAGGAATGGGACAATTTTCTATTCGTGGAGGTATTATTGATATTTTCCCACTTACGGAAGATGTGCCAATTCGAATTGAGCTTTGGGATACAGAGGTTGATTCTATTCGGAGTTTTGATTTAGAAAGTCAACGTTCTATTGAACAGCTAGAAGAGATAAGGTTATATCCAGCAAGAGAATATATTATTCAAAAAGAAGTTTTAGAACAAGGTCTTTTGAAGATTCAAAAAGAAGGAAAAAAACAAGAAAAATCATTTCGTGAGCGGATGCAGACAGAGGAAGCCCATCGGATAATGAAGTTGGTATCGGAAATAACAGAATGCGTGGAAGAAGATATGGGACACTTTTCCTATGATTCTTTTCTCATGTATTTTTCAGATCACACAATTTCTTTTCTTGATTATATCCCAAAAGATAAGAGTATGTTATTCTTAGATGAGCCTGTACGCTTAAAGGAACGTGGCGATATTATAGAACATGAATTCCGTGACAGTATGGCAAATCGGTTAGAAAAAGGATACATACTTCCAGGGCAATCAAAACTATTTTATTCTTTGAAAGAGATTTTTTCACAAATACAAAGAGACAATGCAGTGTATTTATCAGGGATTGCTCAAAAGTGTAGTGGATTGAAGCCAAAGGATACCTATCACATTAGTACTAAGCCAATTCAAACCTATCAAAAAAATTTTGAATTGCTGATACAAGATTTGAAACAGTGGAAAAAGGAACAATACCGAGTTGTTTTATTATCTGCATCAGCAACAAGAGCAAGTCGATTAGCAGGGGATTTGAGAGATTATGGATTAGCTGCATTTTGCCCAGATCTTGAAGGAGAGGAAGCGAAACCTGGCGAAATTCTTGTGGTTTATGGAAATCTTCATAAAGGGTTTGAGTATTCTCAAATTAAGTTTGTAGTAGTTACAGAAGGAGATATTTTTGGAGCGGAAAAGAAGCGTAGAAAAAAGAAAAAAACTTCTTATGAGGGCAAAAAAATAGCCAGCTTTACAGAACTTTCTATTGGTGACTACATTATTCACGAAGATCATGGAGTTGGTGTATATAAAGGAATTGAGAAGATTGACCGCGACAAGATTACAAAAGATTATATTAAGTTAGAATACGCAAGTGGTGGTGTTCTCTTTATATTAGCAACACGTCTTTCTGGAATTCAAAAATTTTCTTCTTCAGATGGAAAAGCACCTAAGTTAAATAAACTTGGAGATGAACATTGGGGGAAAGCAAAAGCTCGTGTTAAATCTGCAGTTAAGGAAATTGCAAAAGAACTTGTAGAATTGTATGCATCGAGACACCAAGCAAAAGGATATGAATATAGTGAAGACACAATTTGGCAAAAGGAATTTGAGGAGTTATTTCCTTATGATGAAACAGATGATCAATTAGACGCGATTGAGTCTACAAAAAGAGATATGGAAAGCAATCGTATTATGGATCGTTTAATCTGTGGAGATGTAGGTTATGGGAAAACAGAAATTGCTTTGCGAGCAGCATTTAAAGCTGTTCAAGAAAGTAAGCAGGTAGTATACTTAGTTCCCACAACCATTTTAGCTCAACAGCATCATAATACGTTTGTACAACGAATGAAAGATTTTCCAGTTCGTATAGAACTATTATCTAGATTTCGAACTCCAAAACAAGTAAATGCAACGTTAGAGGGATTGAAAAAGGGTACGGTGGATGTAGTAATTGGAACACATCGTGTTTTATCAAAAGATGTTAAGTTTAGAGATTTGGGCTTACTAATCATTGATGAAGAACAAAGATTTGGTGTAACACATAAAGAAAAAATCAAGCAATTGAAAAAAAATGTTGAAGTATTAACCTTGACAGCGACACCGATACCTAGAACCTTACATATGAGTTTAGTAGGAATCCGTGATATGAGTGTGTTAGAGGAACCTCCAGTCAATCGCCTTCCGATTCAGACTTATGTCATGGAGCATAATGATGAAATGATTCGAGAAGCTATTAATAGAGAACTTGCACGTGAAGGTCAAGTATACTATGTTCATAATCGAGTTAATGATATTGAAGAAATTGCGAATCAAATTCAAAAATTAGTTCCACAAGCAAATGTAGTATTTGCCCATGGACAAATGAATGTACATCAACTTGAAAAAATCATGTTGGATTTTATTAATGGAGATATCGATGTATTAGTATCTACAACAATTATTGAAACAGGATTAGATATTTCCAATGCAAATACCATGATTATTCATGATGCAGATCGTTTTGGACTGTCTCAGCTCTATCAATTAAGAGGTCGTGTTGGTCGATCAAATCGAACTTCATATGCTTTTTTAATGTATCGTAGAGATAAGGTCTTAAAAGAAGAAGCTGAAAAGAGACTACAAGCCATTAAAGAGTTTACTGAATTAGGATCTGGAATTAAAATTGCACTGAGAGATTTGGAAATTCGAGGAGCAGGTAGTGTGCTAGGTGGTGAGCAACATGGTCATATGGAAGCGGTTGGTTATGATTTGTACTGCAAATTGCTCAATAAGGCAATAAAAGCATTACAAAATAATGAGATTGAAGAAGATGAATTTGAAACAATTGTTGACTGCGCAATCAATGCATATATTCCTACAAGTTACATTAAAAATGAATATCAAAAACTTGATATATATAAAAGAATTTCTTCCATAGAAAATGAAGAAGAATATATGGACGTACAAGATGAGTTAACAGATCGATTTGGGGATATACCAAAAACAGTAGAATATCTTTTAATGGTTGCCTTGATAAAAACATTGGCACAT
>CAYJKD010000006.1:0-1932 GCA_964370595.1 uncultured Lachnospiraceae bacterium | reverse complement strand
TGATATTGGAAAAATATCAGAACTTGTAGAAGAATTAAAGCCAAACTTTAAATTTTATGCAGTAGAGAAACCATATTTTCATTATGTTGATCGAAAAAAACAAACGACAATTGGTATGATGGAAAAAGCAAAAGAATTATTGATTAAAATGAAAAAACTATGTATAGATGAAAATCAAAAATAGTATAATTGGATTTTGACGAAGAGATGTAAAAAGGGAAAGAGAAACTAGTTTGAAAAATAACTTGTTTCTCTTTTTTTAAACATGTCATACGGTTGACATGTTTGAAAATATGTGATATATTGATGTAAATAATTATTTGAGAAAGAGGGATATGGTATGAATGATTGTGCAAAAAAAATTGTGAATACAATTGAAGCAGTGAAAAATTGGAATGCGCCAGAAATTTCAGAGGAAATTACTTATGGAGATATGCCAGGAGATAAGGTTGAAATTGGAGTAGGGCACATTGAAAAAGCTAATAAAATATTTCCTACTTTATTACATTTAATAAAAGAAGTAGCATATACAAATGATTCCAAAGTAGTAATATCTGTTTGTGGTGGATCTGGTGTAGGAAAATCGGAAACCGCTTCTTTGCTATCTTATTATTTGAGGTCAATCGGACTTAATAGTTATACATTGTCAGGAGATAATTATCCACGAAGAATTCCGTTATATAATGATGCAGAACGATTAAAGGTATTTCGTGAACAAGGGCTTTTACGGATGATTCGAGATGGAGTTTATACAGAAGATCGATTTCATATAATACAAAAATTCCAAGAAAATGGCACAGATGCAAATAAAGATAATGAGAAAGAATATTCGTGGTACCATTCTTATATTGAAGGGGGAAGATTTGGACTAGAATCTTATTTGGGTACGCCAAATGAAATCAATTTTAATCAATTAAGTGAAATCATTAATAATTTCAAACAAGGAGCGGATCAGATACACTTAAAGCGTATGGGAAGAACAGATACGCAGCTTTGGTTTGAGAAAGTAGATTTTTCTGAAATTTCGATTTTAGTGATTGAGTGGACACATGGGAATAATGATCATTTAATTGGTGTTGATATTCCAATTTTATTAAATAGCACACCAGAAGAGACATTGGCTCATCGTCGATCTAGAAATCGCGATGGAGAGGTGGATAGCCCATTTGTTACAACTGTTTTAGAAGTGGAACAAAATTTACTAGCTTCACAAGCTAAAAAAGCAAAGATAATTCTTTCTAAAGGTGGAGATATGCTATCTTATGAGGAATATTTAAATCAATAGGAGAAAACAATGAGCGAAAAATATAGTATCAAACCTATGTTAAATGCATACCCTGATAGTGTTGGTGATAAATTACAGGACATGGTAGCATTTCTTGAAAAAGAAGATTTAAAAAATACATTTCAATCGTTTTATATTTTGCCAAGCATGTTTAATACAGATTTAGACAGAGGTTTTTCTGTCATTGACTACAATCTAAATGAAACATTGGTAGACAACAAAGATTTAGAGCATTTAAAAAGTTTAGGCATTGATTTAAAACTTGATTTTATTTTAAACCATGCTTCTGTGCTTTCAAGCCAATTTCAAGATATTTTAATCAATGGAAAAGAGTCAAAATACGTTGACTTTTTCATTCGATGGAATGAATTTTGGAAAGATTTGGGGATTATGACAGAGGAAGGGTATATTCAACCAAATGAGGAGCTGATAAAAGAAATGTTTTTTCGAAAGCCAGGCCTCCCTGTTTTAATGGTACGTATGCCAAATGGTGAAGAGGTTCCATATTGGAATACATTTTATCAAGAAGTGAAGTACAAAGAATTAGATCCACAAGATATCATGTCTGTTTGTAAGGTTCAATATTATGCAGCAAATGAAATTACAACCCTAGTAAACAAAGGGATAAAGGAAGGAGGCAAACCACA
>CAYJKD010000005.1:0-34520 GCA_964370595.1 uncultured Lachnospiraceae bacterium | reverse complement strand
TTATGCTAGTTCTTGTAAAACTAGCAAACAATACAAAAAAATGGTTTAAAAATCCAG
Organism: uncultured Lachnospiraceae bacterium; assembly: GCA_964370595.1. Taxonomy (GTDB): domain Bacteria; phylum Bacillota; class Clostridia; order Lachnospirales; family Lachnospiraceae; genus Brotaphodocola. The sequence continues at coordinate 34,463 of CAYJKD010000005.1, read as the reverse complement.
CTTAATTTAATTTTTAATCACTTTAACTAACGTGTTAATTTATTACACATATTTAAATATAAGCGCATATCCTTAAACAATCTATTATTAACACGAAATTAAACACCTAGAAATCCTTCGAATTTATATATTCCTAAGGATTTCTAGGTGTTTTTCATATGATTCATCTTACTTAAAACACGCATATCATCCTATTTGAAAACTTCTTGTCAAGTATTTTTATTATGTTATAATCAATTACAGTAATAGTTCAGCCATGCCATTCATAAATGAGCAAAGCGACCAAAATTTGGTAAAAGATAGTAATGGATTTACTACTTTTTTACTGCATGGCTGAATTGTTACCAATTACATATAAATAATAGATATCTAAATTTTTAGGAGGATTTTCCTTGTTAATATTAAAATGTAAAATGTGTGGTGGTAATATTGCCGTAACAGAAGGCAGTACTTATGGCACTTGTGATAGTTGCCAATCTGTTTCAACACTCCCAAACATTACAGAACAAATAAAAGCCAATATTTTTAATAAAGCAAATCATTTTCGCCAAAATGGTGAATTTGACTTAGCAATTAGTACATATGAACAAATCTTAGAAAAAGACGGACACGACCCTGAAGCTCATTGGTGTTTGGCTCTTTCCAAATATGGTATTGAATATGTTACGGATCCATTTACAAATAAAAAAATACCAACCTGCCACCGTGTTCAAATGACCTCCTTTCGAAAAGATTTTGATTATCTTGCTGCTTTAGAGTACACTTCTGATCCTTATACTAGGGAACTCTATATCAATGAAGCAACCAAAATCTATGAAATTCAAAAAGAGATATTACATATTTCTAATAAAGAAAAACCATATGATATTTTTATTTGCTATAAAGATAGCGACGAGTATGGTAATCGAACCTTAGACTCAGTATTAGCAGAAGAACTTTATCACGCGCTAACAAAAGAGGGCTATCATGTATTCTTTTCTCGGATCACATTAGAAAGCATTCTCGGTAAGCAATATGAGCCTTATATCTTCTCTGCCCTACACTCTTCTAAAGTTATGCTAGTCGTAGGAACAAAAACAGAATATTTTGATGCTGTTTGGGTCAAGAATGAATGGTCTCGATTCATAAAAATCAATAAAGAGAATAAACAAAAAGCATTGATTCCATGCTACAAAAATATTGATATCCTAGATATCCCCTTGGAACTTTCTGCATATCAAAGCCTTGATTTATCTAAAATTGGTTATTGGCAGGATTTACTCCATGGAATTAAAAAAATAATCTCTCATATAGATGAAGTAGGTTCTCCTTTACCAAAAGAAGAAGAAAACTTAGTGAGCAATGGCATGGGCTTTCTATTGAAACAAGATTATGTCAATGCCTCAAACTGCTTTAATCACGCGCTCCATATCGACCCTAAAAATGGTTTGGCCTACCTAGGTAGACTTTGCATCGATTACCATGTTCCTAATAGATATGAGCTCGTTCACGCAACGATTCCTATGGAATCAAATGGAAATTTTATCAATGCAATGAGTTTTTGCGACGATTCAATCAAAACCTTTTTGAAAGAACTCCTCCCAAAAATAAAGGAAAACTGCAGACAAAAAGCCATAGAAGATCAATATTGCTATGCCAATAAATTATGTATGGATAGTGCAGACAAAAACAGTTTATCTGCATTAAAAAATTATCAATCTGCATACAAGATCTTCACATCTTTAAATCCTTATAAAGATTCTTTAACACTAGCGCATGAATGTGAAAAACAGATCAAACATATTAAACGAGTTAAAATCTCTCATATTGCAACCATTGCTACTACAGCTGGTTTCGTATTATCTATAATTATTGGCGCTCAATTATATGATACCCATATAGGAAAACCAAAGGAAATAGAAAATACTTATAATCTCGGAATGTCTTATTATAGAGATGGCAATTATGACGCTGCTCGTAGCAATTTTTCTGGGATTGAAGAGTACAAAGATAGTGAAATCATGATAAAAGAATGTTATTACCTAGAGGGAGAAGATTACTTTCAAGAAGGAGGATTTGAGGGATATAAAAATGCTGGTGTCATGTTTAAAATCGCTGGAGATTACAAGGATAGTATCGATCGTATTTCTGAGTGCTACCTTGAAATGGCTCTAATCAAAGCTCGAGAAGGGGATTTCAACTGGGGTGGAGAGCTTTTAGCAAATTGTACAGAGGACCATCGGACAATATATCGCTCAACCATATACGATTATGCACTTGAATTCTATGAATCAGGAAATTACCATGCAACGAGAACTGCCCTCAACTATACCAATAACTATGGAGATTCCGCGCATTATCTTCGTCTCATGAATGAGCAACCATTTTCAATTGGCAATTATCATAGCCACTATGTAAAAACTGATGGAAGCGTAAATTCTTTTGGTCTAAATCAACATGGACAATGTGACACACTGCTTTTTACTGATATTATCGCCTTAGCTGCTGGAGATGATCACATCGTAGCACTTCGTAAGGATGGTACTGTTGTTGCCAATGGTGCTCGCTACGATAGTCGCTGTAATGTGTCAGGAATCCAAGACGCTATCCAAGTTGCTGCTGGAATGGCTCATACCTCTATCCTTCTTGCAGACGGAACAATCAAAACGCTAGGGGGCTATGCTCCAAATACGGTAGAATATCGTAATGTTATGCAAATTGATGCAGGTGGAGATATGACTGTAGGCATCTACTATAGTGGTTGGCCATTTACTACAGATGCTAAGTTAAATGAGCTGATGGATGAATCACTCCATGATTGGCAAAGTTTAACGCAAATTGCAACTGGTGGCAATCATATTGTTGGTTTAAAAGAAGATGGATCCGTAGTTGCAATCGGTGATAATTACTATGGGCAACTTGATATTTCTTCTTTTCAAAAAGTTATTGCCATTGATGCTGGTCCTACCCATACCGTTGCTCTCAAATCGGATGGAACCGTCATTGCCACTGGAAACAATGAATATGGCAACTGTGATGTCAATCACTGGGAAAATATCATTGCGATACAAGCTGGTCCCACTGCAACCTTCGGATTGAAAAATGATGGTACGATGGTGGTTGCCGGAGAAACTAGCTACAATATCATTTTTGGTAATGAACAATATCAAGGGCAATTTTCTCCAGAAGGATGGACAGATTTAAACATCCCAATGCTTAGCAAAAACTAAACCTATATTTGAATTTTTTCCATAAATGATATTTTACACTGGATTCTTCTTATTAAATTAGGATAATCTAAGAATAGAAAGTTGAAACATGATGAACAAACCTGAAAAACACAATAACAAACTTCTTCAAAACAAAGAACTCTCAATAAAAATTGCAATCTGTGATGATTTAAAAAAAGATCGAGATCACCTTGCTAGTAACCTTGATGCAATCGCTTCGATGTTTCATATTTCATTTCATATATCACCATTTGCATCAGGCATTGAGCTTTTATCGTCCACAGACAATTTTGATATTATATTTTTAGATATCGTAATGGATGAATTAGATGGTATTGAAACATTAAAGAGACTGCAAAACACCTCTTCTCTAATCGTCTTTATGTCTACAACAAATGACCGTTTACGCGAACTCTTCTCTCGCAATGTAATCGCTTTTTTAGATAAGCCAATCACCGAGAGTTCGCTTAAAAAAGTCATTTCAGACATTACTGAAATCTGGAACCACGAAAAAACTTTTACTTACAGAAAAAATGGTAAGATGAACTTTTTAAAACAACAAGAAATCCTTTGCATCGAAAGCGAAGGGCATTACATTAATATTTATACAAAAAATGAAACTATCAGCTATAAAGGAAAGATACGCGATATTTGGGATGAGCTTACCGCCCACACCGATTTTGTAATGCCCAATCGCTCATATATTTTAAATCTAAAATATGTTTCACTTGCATCAAAAAGTGAATTTTTCATTCAGATACTCAAAAAATCTATCTCTATTACAAAATATAATAAAGATGATACCATGATGCGTTTCATGCGCTATTTAGGTAGCATGAATAACTTAAACTAAATATTAGATTTTTTCTAATAAATCTAATATTTTATCTATCGACTTTTTACCAAAATGGATCTGTTCTTCATTGATTATCATACAAGGAACACTCATAATATTATGCTTTGATTTCAAATCTTCGAACTGAGACAAATCATAAATATCAAGCGTAATATTATCATTTAGTAAAGCAATTTTTTCTGTTGCAATAACTAAATCTGGACAATTTGTGCATGATAATGTTACGGCAAGCTTAATATTAATTTTACTTTGAATTGAATTTATTCGTTGTAGCACTTCTGCCGAAATCTTTTGCCCTTCTCCTTGTGCATTATAAAGTCCTATGATGAATGAGTTAAATTCATGTCCGCCTGGGACTCCATGAAATGATACATTTTTACTTTTACCATTTTGGGTAAAAATAGAAATACAAGGCAATTCATTTTGTAACTCATTATCTTTTTGACAAATCACTCTAGGTGTTACTTTAGAAAATTCATTGATAAATCCTTGAACTTCTTTTGAAACCTCACTATCATCTAATCGATACTTAAGAATTAAATCGCTTTCGAATCGTTCAAAAACTGGCATTAAACTTTCAACTATCTCTTGTGAAAGGAAACGGTCATCATTTTCTGAATTTACCTTCTCCTTTGTATGATTCACAATCTTTTTTTCATACTCTCGTTTTGGTAGTCCTAGATTTTCGTATTTACTAGCAACATATTTTTCTAAAGATGTTGCTGCTGTTGCACCATCTGATACAGCGGTCACAACTTGACGTAAATTTTTTATACAAATGTCACCCGCTGCATAAACACCATCCAGATTTGTTTTTTGATTCTCATCTGTAATAATATATTTTTGTTCATTCAACGCTATTTTATCTGCAAATATTTCACTAGCTGGCTGATATCCAGCAAAAACAAATACACCAATTCCTTCTTTTGTAAAAAAGTCAATATCTTTTCCACTAGAGTTTACAGAAATTCCTTGTACAAAATTTTCTCCATACACTTTATTTACTGTCGTATTGTAATAAATTTCAATGCTTTCATTTTCTTTTACCTCGTTAACAATACTACCTGTACAACTAAAATCATCCCCACGAATCAGCATATGTACTTTTTTTGCAAATCTAGTCAAAAATAATCCTTCTTCACAAGCCGCAAAACCACTTCCTATTACAAAAATATCTTTCCCAGTAAAAAACTCACCATCGCAAGTTGCACAATACGCAACCCCACGTCCCTTAAATACATCTTCTCCTTCAAATCCAACCATACGAGGAGATGCTCCACTAGCAATGATTAATCCTAATGTATCAAAATTGCCTCGATCTGTTGTAATCGTATAATAATCTCCATTCGATTCAAATTCCGAAGCTTGGCAAAGCAAGAATTCTGCTCCAAAACTTTCAGCTTGTTTTTGCATTTCTTTTGTTAATTCTTCTCCACTTGTTTTAAAAACCCCTGGATAGTTTACAACTTCTGAAGTAATTGTTATCTGTCCACCAAATTTCTCTTGTTCCAAAACCAACGTCCTATACTTCGCTCTTGCCATATAAATAGCCGAGGAGAGCCCTGCAGGCCCTCCTCCTATTATTACGGCATCATAGAAGTTTTCTAAATTTCTATTATCCATAATCACTTCTCCTTATAACATTCCAACTAAATCAAGACTTGGCTTTAAAGTTTTAGCCCCAGGTTGCCATTTCGCTGGGCAAACTTCATCTCCATGTTCCGCTACAAATTGCAATGCTTGTACTCTACGGAATAATTCATCAGCATTTCTTCCCACATTCCCTGCAAGTACTTCATATGCTACAATTTTCCCTTCTGGGTTAACAATAAAAGTTCCTCTTTCTGTAATTCCAGCATCTTCAATCATAACATCAAAATCACGAGCAAGTTTTGCCGTAGGATCTGCAAGCATTGGGTAATTGATTTTTTTAATCGTGTCAGATGCGTCATGCCAAGCTTTATGTACAAAGTGAGTATCGCACGATACCGAATAAATTTCGCAATTTACACCTTTAAAATCTTCATACTTATTTGCTAAATCTTCAAGCTCTGTTGGGCAAACAAAAGTAAAATCTGCAGGATAGAAGAAAAACACACTCCACTTTCCTAAAATATCTTTCTTAGTAACTTCTTTGAATGCATTTTCTATGTATGCTTGTACTTTAAAATCTGAAATTTCTTTTCCTATCATTGACATAATTTATTCTCCTTTTTATTTTAATAATAGTAATTATTACTAATATAATTCAAAAACCTCTAACTGTCAATATTTTTCTATAACTCCATCAATTAATTACATTTTGTTTTCTTGAGTTAGTTTTATCTAACCAATGTACTATATTCTAGCCCCCTTGTCAATATGAAATATATAATACATCTATTAAGCATAGATATTCCAATACAAACAAAAGAACGAATGCTACAAATGAATTCTAATAGCTTTCGTTCTCTTTCAAAACAGTTTTATATTTTTCCAAAACGTTTAACTTTTCTACACTTGCCTTTAATAGGATGAGTTTTTAAAGCTTCATAAACAATAGCTCCTTTACCATTTAAAATTTCAATATTAGTAAAGCTATCTCTTACATCAATAACTCCAATGTCATCACTTTTAACACCTTCAATATTGCAAATTGCGCCTACAATATCCACAGCTCTCATTTTTGATTTTCGTCCGCCACCTATAGTTAATTTTGTCACGGTCTCTCTAAATTTTTCATCTTTTGTTTTTGTTCTTTTCATTCCTACTTTTTGCTTATTATAGAATACCTTAGTTTCATTTTCATCTATTATTGGCAATTGAACAAATGTCAATTGTAATTGCATATGCTCTTCAACCATCTCAACCATTCGCTCATCTTCTTTTGTTACGAGACTAAGTGCAATCCCTTTTGCTCCATTTCTACCAGTTCGTCCTATTCGATGTACGTAAGTTTCTCTCCCTGTTGGGAAATCATAGTTGATTACATGACTCAATGAGTCTACATCTACTCCTCGCGCAGATATGTCTGTTGTAATCAAAAATCGAAATTGTCCTTTTTTAAATCCTTCAATTGCACGAATTCTTGCTCTTTGCTCAATTTCTCCATGTAGCAACCCACATCGAATTTTTTCTTTTTGCAGCTTTCTTCCAAGTATTTCAACCATCTCCCTTGTTCCGCAAAAAATCATTGCTCTATCTGGGTTTTCACTAATCAACAACTTCAAAAATTCTGAATACTTTTCCTCATATTCTACACGGTAAAGCTTTTGCAATATCATATTACCAATATGAAGATCGGATACCAACTCTATCTTTTCCGCCTCGCAATTCATCTGTGTGATTAAATCTTTTACCTTATCATTCATCGTAGCTGAAAAAAGATAAATTCCAATATTTTTCGGCAAAATTTCAATAATTCCTTTTACTTCTTCTGCAAATCCCATATCTAGCATCAGATCAGCTTCATCAATAACTAAGTGCTTAATATTATCCAACCTTAAACTTTCTCTTCGGATATGATCAAGTGTTCTTCCAGGGGTTCCAACCACAATATGAGTTCTCTGCTTCAATGTTTGAATCTGTTTATCAATAGGAAAACCTCCAAATATATCTGCCACTTTAATTCGTTTTGCTCTTCCGATATAGAAGATTTCTTGTTTCACTTGAACCGTTAATTCTCTTGTTGGCTCAAGTACTAGAACTTGTGGTAATCGCTCATCCCAGTTTATATGTTCACATAAGGGAATTCCAAAAGCAGCTGTTTTTCCACTTCCTGTTTGAGATTTTGCTATCACATTTTCTCCGTTTAAAATTCGAGGAATTACTTCTTTTTGAATATCTGTAGGCTCTACCATTTCCAGAATATTCAATGATTCTATGATTTCATCTGACAATAGAAAACGACTAAATTGATTTTTACTATTTAACATCTTATCTCCTTTTACTGGAACAACATTTACTTTTACCTGATATATTTGTCAATGAATTAAATGCTTTCTTTCATAGACTTTACACTCTTATACATGATATAATGCTAATATATCTTTGCAAATGAGGAGGAATACTATCATCTACTACTTATTAGCACTTTTAACGGGTGTCCTTATCTCTTTAATGATAACTGCAAACGGAAAACTCACAGATTCTGTAGGGCTTTATAGTTCTTCTGTAATCATTCATTTAGTAGGACTCACTATTATGACAATTATTTTAATCTTAAAAAAAACAAACCCCTTTAAAAACTTTCAACCTTGGTATTTTTACTTAGGTGGAGTTTTGGGTGTTATTGCTACAATCGGAAATAATTATGCTTTCGAACCACTTGGAGTATCTGCAATTTTAGCACTTGGTCTACTAGGACAAAGCATCACTGGCTTAATCATTGATCACTTTGGATTGTTCGAAATGCGCATTTACAAGCTAAACCCTTTGCGACTAATTTCATTACTCATCATGGGAATTGGTGCTATTTTTATGATCAGACAAGTTCATATAGTTGCAATGCTTCTGTCATTTTTCGTTGGATCAGCTTTAGTTTTACAACGTGTTGCCAATGGAAAATTAGCAGAAAAATCAAATATTGGAATTAGTACACTTTACACCTATATTACTGGATTACTCTGTTCTATCGTAACACTAATCTTATTAGGGCAAGGAGAACCTTTCCTTACGACATTTACATTAACACCAAATATATTTCTTTATGTTGGTGGTGCCATTGGAACGATTACAATATTTCTATCGATTATATGTGTCCCAAAACTCCCTTCTTATGGATTATCCATAGTGATTTTTATTGGACAAATATTTGCAGGAGTGATTATTGATATGCTCATTATCAATGAAATTCCCACAATCAATCTAATCGGCGGCCTCATTGTTACAGTAGGATTGATTACAGATGTAATCATAGATAAAAAAACCGAATGATCATATCGTTAACACGGAGGTTTCATTTTATGAATAATCTTAATTTTTTTCTAATTATTGGTTTTATCTTATTCGTCACTTTATATAACTATGCTCTATTTGCATTTGCTGGTCGAGTACTTAATCGTTACCGCTTTTCAAAATCAATTACTTATGTACTATGTATCACCAATGCCATTTCCATTTACCTTATTTTACCATACATTCACACGAATTATACATTTTTTTTCTTTACGCTCGCACTAATACTCAGCCTTGAGTTTATTATTTGTTTTCACAATCCACTAACTGGTATCATTACATGTAGTTCAGCATTAATACTGCATATTTTATGTTTACGTGCTATTGTAACTTCAACAATTTCTCTTATTACAAATATATCATTATTCGATATATCACATAAAGATTGGTATCCAGAAGTTACCATCTTTATAACCTTAGCAATACATTTACTTGCTATTATTCTTGTTATAAAATTAATTCCCGAAATTTATTTGAAAATAATCAATCAAAATAAAGAATTTACATTTCCATTTTGTTTAATGTCAACTGTTTTTCTTATCTATATGATTTATAATGGTGGTATTTATGATAGCCAAACTACATCTGTTTCCATGGAAATTCCCCAAATAATTCTCCCTCTCGTATTACTCAGTGGATTATATTTAGGATTATGGATGATGATTCGTATCGTCATTTTTCATGACTATAAATTAAAACATCAAGAGCTGTCTGAAATAATGCTACAGGAACGTGTTTATAAAAATGCTCTATTTGATAGAGCTGCAGCTGTTATGGAAATAAATTGCACCAAAGAAAAACTCATTACCTTTATACGAAATGGAGAAGTTGAATCGCTAGGTACAATTGATAATTTTACCACATTTATAGAAACAATGGTGGAAAAAACTGTACATCCTTCCGATCGCTCTCTTGTACTTGAATTTATATTGCCCAGTAAGCTATTAACCAAATACAATAATAGCCTACGTCGAATGATTTGTGATTATCGAGCACTTATTCTTGATGGGCAAATTCAGTGGTACCGCTCAGAAATAACCTTAAGTGAAGCTGATGATGGTGACATTATTGCAATTGCTACAATATCATGTATTCAATCAGAAAAAGAATTAGAATTAGATTTACGTTTCCGTGCTGAAAAAGATTCCTTAACAGGGGCTTGTAATAAGATCATGACCTCTTCACAGGTTGATTCTTATTTATATAATGGTGGACTCGGTGTCCTTTATATGTTTGATCTTGATAATTTTAAAGGAGTCAATGATACCTTTGGACATAGCTTTGGAGATGAAGTTCTAAAAGAGATGTGTATGAATGCTATTCATATTTTTAGAGAACAGGATATTATTGGTCGTGTTGGTGGTGACGAATTTGTTGTATTTATGAAGGACACAATATCCATGGATGTTATAAAAAACAAAGCAGAAACCATGTGTAAAATGCTTGCCAAAGATTACACTGCTCCTAATAAGCAGGTTGTTTCAGTTACTCCAAGTATTGGCATTGCAATTGCTAGTATGCATGGTTCAACCTATCAAGAACTCTTCAATGCTGCAGATATTGCAATGTATCACTCAAAACATTCTGGAAAAAATACATTTACACTATATGACCCAAATTTAGATATTGATACGAAACAAAACCCTAAGAAGGATCGTCACAATGAATAATGAAAAAACACCGTACAAACTAGCTAGTTCTTTAATAAAACTCATGCAACTATACCCATTAGAAAAGATTACAGTTAAGGATATTGTCGAGGGATGTATGTTAACACGCCAGACATTCTATCGACACTTTGAGGATAAGTACGCTCTAGTCAACTGGTATTTTGAAATCTTAGTCCAAGACTCTTTCCATACCATGAATGAAAAAAACACACTACGCCAAGCGTTGGAAAAAAAATTTCAATTTATTGAAAAGGAACAAATATTCTTTCAAGCGGCTTTTCAAACTAGCTCTTACCAATCACTTATAGAATACGATTACCGATATATTCTCGAATTCTATTCGAGGCTTATTTATCATAAAACCAAAATCCCCCTTACACCTGAAATCATCTTTTCTCTAGAATTATATTGTCGTGGCTCAATTGCACAAACTGTCGCCTGGGTTAAACAAAAAAACAGACCTTCACCTACTGAAATGGCACTTCTACTAGAGCAAGCACTTCCTTTGAATTTAAGAGATTTATTACTTGTTTTTTCTTAAAAGTGACACAATTGCAAGTCTGTAACTTGTATCCATTTATAATCATTGATAAAATATTATCAAGAAAGGTTAAATCCTTATAAAAATAATGGAGGTAGTAAATATGAGTTACAGATTTATATTAAACGAAACATCGTACCACGGACAAGGGGCCATTCAAAACATCGCAACGGAAGCAAAGATGCGAGGATTAAACAAAGCACTTGTATGTTCAGATTCAGACCTACTTCGTCTCGGTATTGCTGATAAGGTATTGGATGTCCTTAAATCTCATAATTTAAATTATGAGCTATTTTCAGATATTCAGGCTAATCCAACAATTGATAATGTGCAAAATGGCGTAGACGCGTATAAAAGAGCGGAAGCGGATTATATTATTGCAATCGGCGGTGGTTCTTCCATCGATACAGCAAAAGCAATCGGCATTATTATTGCGAATCCTGATTTTAGCGATGTGCGTAGCCTTGAAGGAGTTGCAGATACCAAAAATAAAAGTATTCCTATCATTGCCGTTCCAACAACTGCTGGAACTGCTGCAGAAGTTACTATAAACTATGTTATCACAGACGTCGAGAAGAAACGTAAAATGGTTTGTGTGGATCCTCATGATATTCCTGTAGTTGCCATTGTTGATCCTGATATGATGAGTAGCATGCCAAAGAATCTTACTGCTGCAACAGGAATGGATGCTTTAACACATGCTATTGAAGGCTATATCACAGCTGGTGCATGGGAATTATCAGATATGTTCCATTTAAAGGCAATCGAGATTATCTCACGTTCATTAAGAGCTGCTGTTGAAAATACACCAGAAGGTCGCAGTGATATGGCACTAGGCCAATATATTGCTGGAATGGGATTTTCAAACGTTGGTTTAGGCATCGTTCACTCTATGGCGCACCCTCTAGGTGCATTGTATGATACTCCTCATGGAATAGCAAATGCGATTATTCTTCCTACCGTTATGGCTTATAATGCTGAGGCTACTGGTGAAAAATATAAGCATATTGCTAGAGCAATGGGAGTAGCTGGAGTTGAATCTATGAGCCAAGAAGAATATCGCTCTGCTGCTGTTTCTGCTGTCAAACAACTATCTTTAGATGTTGGCATTCCATCTAACTTAAAAGATATTGCATCTGCAAAAGATTTAGATTTCCTAGCAGAATCTGCTTATGCAGACGCATGCCGCCCAGGTAATCCAAAAGAAACCTCTGTTGCTGATATTAAATCCCTCTATGAATCTCTATTATAATAGCAAATGCCATTGAAGCAAAAAAATTAAATACAGATTTATTCTATGTTAATATTGAACCTTGATATAAACTGCATGGCTTGACATATACCTTAAGAAAACTTATACTTAAGGCGTTGATGATGAGAACAAACTCATGATTCTAAATCAACATGGAGAAAATATGAATGAATTACTAGAATTTAATAAAAGCAAAGACTACCTTATATGTGTAGATTCTGATGGTTGTGCAATTGATACCATGAATATCAAACACAAACAGTGTTTTGGTCCCATGGTGGTAAAGTTCTGGAGCCTTGAGCCATGGAGTCAAGATGTTTTAAATCTATGGAATGATATTAATTTATTTAGTAAGACGAGAGGAATCAATCGATTTAAAGGTCTTGCTTTAATTTTACAAGTGATTGATCAAACATATAAGCAGATTGAAGGATTAGATGATTATATTACTTGGGTAAATGCATCGCCTAAACTATCTGAACAAGCCCTTAAACGAACTCTAGATCAAGTTGGAACTTCATGTCTCAAACAAGCGCTCGCTTGGAGTAAAGAAGTGAGTCTTGCAATAGCTAGCTTAGATATTCGATTAAAAGCAGCGTATTCTGGTGTTCCCAAGTGTTTATCTCTAATAAGAGAAAAAGCAGATATTGTTGTAATTTCATCTTCAAATAAAAATGCAGTTACAGAAGAATGGACCTCAAATAATATCATCGATTACACGAATGCTATCTTGACTCAAGAAGTAGGAAACAAAACTGTTTGTATTAACTCGTTACTAAAATATGGATATGAAAAAAAGAATGTAATCATGATTGGAGATGCCCATGGCGACCTTCAAGCAGCGGAAGAAAGTGGGGTTTATTTTTATCCTATTATTGTAAATGAAGAACGTGAATGTTGGAATGAATTTAGAGAAAAGGGATTGAACCTCCTACTAAATGGAACTTTTTCAACTTACTGCGATGAAAAGAAACTTGAGTTTTTCAAAAAATTATAATCATAACTAATTATGATTTTGTATGCTAAAAAGCAAAGCTCACATAACGATTAAGTGCTAGCTTTGCTTTTTTATGAACAATATATCGCACCTTATATCTTATAGGAGAAGATTATGGAAAGAAATTTATGCGTTACAGACGGAACATTCAATCTGCTCTATGCAAAAGAGACCGACCGCCGTTTAATCTATGACCTTAGTATGGAAGATCATAGTATCATACTGTCTATGTTTAATCATGTTGAAGAATTTAGTTGGAATGAAATACGAGATGAACATGCTGAATTTTTTGATGAAACCGCAAGTTGCAACAAATATTTATTTATAGAATATGAGAATGAAATTATAGGAATCTTTTATCACACGCGTCACGATGCACCGATAGATAATGTAGAATTTCACATTTGGTTTATTTCAAAAAAATTTACAGGTAAAGGATTGGGAACACGTGTGGTTTCTTTAATGAAAGAATATATCCACAAAACCTATAATATCACTACGTTTATCATGCGTCCATGGATTAAAAACCCACAAGCGATACGCACCTATGAAAAATGTGGATTTAAAATAAAAAATGATTTTGACTTAACATTATTTTTTACAGCAGAGGAAATTTCCAAACATGGTAATGGTGCATATTGTATTGAAGAAACAGTCAATATGGTCGCAAATATTCTCGAATAAACAAGGTTGCTCTTTCATAAAAATGCAAATTGTTCTACTTCCTATTTTTTATCAAATATTATTTTGAACCTTATTTTGAAAAATCAACTTATTATGAATGATAGATAAAAGCTCCTCGAACGTAGATATCTCTAATTTGAGATAAATATTTGCTAGGTGCTTTTTTAATGTATTGTTAGATATATACAATTTTTCAGCAAGATCTGACCGTTTACTTCCCATTGCTACCAAACTCAAAAGTTCAAACTCTTTTGAAGTTAATCCATATTTTTTTGCAAATTCTTTCAAGTTACCTTCTGGTAAATATACCATTTTTGTATTCATTTCTTGACTTATCCGATTGCACAAATGGCCATTAATCACTGCTAAAATTTCAACTTCTTTTTTTGAGAAATCAAGCTGCTTGATATCTCTATACAAAAAGATAGCTGCTTGACATTTCCCTCTTGAAGCAATCGCACTAATCAATCCGTATTCAATCCCCATAGGCAACATCCAATTTCTATAAATTTCTGAATTTTTAAAAACTTGTTTTGTTAAAATATCACTTATTCTTAATGTTATTGATTCATTAGAAGCAAGTATCCAATTAGTGAAATCAGTAGATTTATGACGCCTTTCGTACTGTTCCAAATATTCCTTTGATAAGTTTTTACTGCAAATTTTCAGTTCTTCCCCTTGCATACCACCTGTCTCATAAAATTGGAATATGCTATAATCGTACTTTATTATCGGCTTAAGTTTAGACTCGATATCCATCAGTAAATTTTTCATTGGAATGGTATACACTTCATATATAATTTCATTTAATAAATACCAATCATTTTTTTGTATTAACTTCATCTTTCCCACCTTATATTTCTAAATAGGATTCAACAATCCTGCCAAAAATTTTATATTTTCAAAACACATTTCCCTATTGTTCCGTTTTGTATAACTTGACACATCAAATGCACGCACCAATATAAAACTCCATGCAAAAATATCGAAAATGTGCTTTTTTTCTTTTTCATCTCAAAACACATCAGCAATATTACTATATAAAACTAATCCCAAAGTAGTATGATTATAAATCATACCATAGAGCAATTGCAAGCAATTTTATGATAATGTTATAATTTGTATGAAAACATGAAAAAAATATAGAATTCTAAAAAATTTTTTGGTAATGATTTAGTAAACCATCTTCAAAAAATTCAAAACGAGAACAATTATACCAAATTCCACAGAATTTGGCACTCATGACAGAAACTGCAGATCCTGTCATGGCAAAGAAGAACGATAAGCATATCAAAAATAAAATAGTCAGGAGAACACATAAATGAGTGGATTCAATGCAGTTCTAGCAAGAAATACAGATAAGGCACCAAAAAATATAGGTCCATATTCCCAAACAGTGGCTTTTTCTCACTACAATAACTTCTCAGCTCAGCTTCCTGTAGATCCTAAAACAGGCAAACTAGTAGAAGGTGGTATAAAAGAGCAAACAGCACAATGCTTTATGAATATCAAAGCAATTGCTGAAAGCATAAATCATGTTATGAGTGACGTAGTGAGAGTAACAATCTTTGCTAAAGATATCAAAGATTTAGATATTGCCGAAGAAGTCTATGCTTCTTTCTTCCCAACCTATCTTCCCACTAAAACTACTGTTGTCGTAAATGACCTTCCTCTAGGTGCAATGGTACAAGTGGAAGCTATCATAACTTGCGGAGAAGGCACTATTCCCAATGCACCTCAAGCTGGTGATTTAATTAAACTTGTAAACAATAGCTGTAATGCACCTTTGAGCTCATTATCTTCTCAAACAGTAGCATTTTCTCATTACAATAACTTAACAGCTCAGCTTCCAATTGATCCAAAAACCGGAAGACTCGTTGTAGGTGGAATTAAAGAGCAAACGCAACAATGTCTAAAAAACATCAAAGCCATTTTAGAAAGCATTGATGTTACTGTTGATGATATTGTTAAAATCACAGTATTCTTGAAAGATCTTTCTGATGTTGATGCTGTAAATGAAATTTATACTACATTCTTCCCAGATACAGCAATTGCAAGAACAGTTGGATATATGCCAGCTCGTACTACTGTAGAAGCTGTAGCTCTTCCTATGGAAGCACTTGTGCAAATTGAAGCTGTGGTTTCTCATGGTGATGGAACTCCTCCTCAACTAATCGAAGATCGCCATGGCATCGTTATCTGGGCAAGAAATACAGATGCTGCACCTAAATCTTGTATCTCCACTCAAACAGTAGCGTTCTCTCACTACAATCATATCTCTGCTCAGTTACCTTGCACTGCTGATGGTACAATTGTTGCAGGGGGAATCAAAGAACAAGCAATACAATGTTTAGCTAATCTTAAAATGATTGTTGAAAGTATTGACCACGTTATGGCAGATGTTGTTAAAGTAAATGTATACCTTACAGATTTAAGCGAACTTGAGCAATTCAATGAAGTTTATAAAACCTTCTTCCCAGAAGGAACTCCTGCGAGACGTATCGTCGGAACAAAAAACCTTTGTAAAAATGCTCTTGTAATGTTAGATGCAACTGTTTCAAATGCAGAAGGTACTCCTCCTCAACGCTAATACTCTCCTATCAGTGATTATGAGATTGTAATAATAAGTATTAATCTAAAAAAGAAAGGTACAGAACAAATGCTCTGGACCTTTCTTTTTCTTTATTCTTGATAGCTTTTTCTTATGTTTGTTTCTAATAAACGATTATACCCTAACCAGCCCTGATTTGTGCCGGCATTCTGTAACACTTCAATCATCGTTTGCATTTTAGCATCTGCATTATCTGCAAAGTTAAGTGCAACTGCTTCTAATATTGCTGGCTTTTTTGGCGATCCATACTCTAATTCACCATGATGTGAAATGATACAATGCTTTAATTCTGCAGCTAAACGATCTGGAAAATCAGGTATCTTTTTCATTGCATCATGAAGCATTTGTGTTCCGATTACAATATGACCAAGTAATTGCCCATCATCTGTATAATCATTTTCTGGGAATGTTGAAAGCTCTTTTATCTTACCTACATCGTGAAACATTGCTGCTGTTATCAACAAATCTTTATTTATCATCGGATAGGATTTAGCAAAATAAAGACACATATTCACAACGCTAAGTGTATGCTCTAGCAATCCACCTACAAACCCATGATGAACGCTTTTAGCTGCACTGTGAAAAGAAAATACTTTTTCAAATCGCTCATCAAAGAAGAAACTTTTTGCCAATTGATTTAAATATGGATTTTTTATACTTTCGATGATTCCCTTTAGTTCTCCATACATTTTCTTAATATCTTTTTGTGAAACTGGAAGATAGTCTGCTGGAATATATTCTCCTTCACTGGCTTTTCTCACTCTTTTAACATTTAATTGGTTTGTACCCATGAAAACAGTAACATCCGCTTCAACAAATATGTAATCCATCGATTCAAATTCATTAATTCCAGGTGAGCCCAAATCCCAAATCTTTGCATCCACTGTCCCTGTTTTATCTTGGAGAATTAAATTCCCATATTCTTTTCCCGATTTTGTAAGTGCAATTTGTTTCGTTTTACATAGGTATATATCTGCAATATGCATACCTTCTTTTAATGTTTCTATATATTTCATAATTATCCTTTTCTTTCTTGTTCAAAGACTCTAGTCTAGAGATCGGTCAAACAAATTTTTGATGCACCTTATCTTTCTTGCACTATAAGTTGAAAATCCACTTCCATGTATTGTTCTCTGCCATTTCGAAGAACCTTGACCACAATCTCTTCGCCAACTGCCAAGCTATCCACTAAATTTTGGTAATCTGACATCGTTCTAATCGTAGTTTCACCAATGGCAACTATCACATCTCCACTTTGAATTCCTTCTTCATAAGCAGGCCTTCCTTGAACCGCAGTTACAACATAGATTCCACTTGGAAACCCTTGTTCAATCAATTCTTGAGGTACTTCTTTTCCTATAATTCCTACAATTGATAGGGAATGCCCATTGACTAATTTCTCTAAAATGCTTTTATAATCTGACACACCCACAAATCTTTGAAATTGATTTTGACTTTCTTCTTCGTTTTCAACAGCCCATCCAACCAATTCTCCATCTAGGTTAATCAAATATGTGCCTTTCATAGCATCTGCTGCTACTTTTGAATATAATATATGATTAACTCCATCAACAACGCTTATATTCTTTTGTACATAAGATATAATACCATAATCTGTGGATCGAATCGCTCCTGCTGGACTCCCTACTGCAATAACAACTTCTGACTGTTTTGCCATATGGGAATTACCCAACTCAATTGGCTCAATTGAATCTTGCAGTTCTTCTCCCATTAGCGTTTTATCAATCGCTACAATTGCAATCTTCCCAACCGAATCTAACCCTTTTAAAATTCCAGTGAAACTATCCCCACTAGGTAATTTTACCTGTATAGATTCCGCATGCTCAACGGCTGTTTCAGGGACCAAAACCAAAATTTCGTGCGAAGTATCTGCAATTACAATTCCAGAGTGTGCACCACTTGTTTCAACCGTATTATCAAACCAATCGGTTTCACTTTGCACAGAACGCACTTCCACAATCGACGCTCCTGCTCGGTCTACAATATCTTTTAAGCTTCGAGATAATGCCACTACACCATCTCTTGATAGTTGATATTCTTCCATCGCAGATTGGACAACTTCTTCAATCGCCTCTGTCTCAACTACTTCTGTTTCCATTTGTGTTTCTGCTGTTGATGTTTCAACTGGCTCATCCTTCGGAATAGATACGGTCGGAACTGCTATCGTTTCTTCTTCTTTAAAATTATCTAATGTAACTTGGAAGCTAATTGCTGCTATCACGCCAAAAGCAACGGCTGAACTTAATGTGCAGACTGCTTTCATAACTCTCTGCTTTTTTGTTGGACGTGGTTTTACAACTTTTTCATGAATAAACTTCCTTTTTGGATCATTCGTTTCAGGCATCGCCTTCCTCCTTACCTCATAATCCTCCTCAAAGCGTGCATACACTTACTGCTATTATACTTATCTTCTTAAAAATGTGCAACCCTTTGTTATCCCTAATTAATCCCTTTGCAATCAAAAAGCATGTTTGTTATAATACTTATATAATCATACATATTGCTAAAGGGATAAACCGTGTTTCTCCCCTTAATACCATTAGAAAGGACCTTTATGGTAATCCAACTATGAATCAAAAATCACTTATAACATTAGAATATAAAAAAATTATCCAATCCTTAACCTCATTCGCATCGTCTGCACCTGCAAAAGATTTGTGTGATCAATTAATCCCTTCAACTGATTATCTTGAAATTTTGCAAACACAAAAAGAAACTACAGATGCAGTTGCGAGAGTTCGCATGAAAGGAGGTATTTCTTTCAGTGGAATTCACGATATTCGTCCTAGTCTCAAACGATTAGAGATTGGTAGCAGTTTAGGTATATTAGAGCTCTTATCAATAAGCTCGTTGCTCAATGTCTGTGCAAAAGCAAAATCTTATGGACGCCATGAGGAATCTGAAGAATTTGAAGATGATTCCCTTGATGCGATGTTTCGTTTATTAGAACCTTTAACTCCAGTAAATTTAGAAATTAAACGTTGTATTCTTTCTGAAGAAGAAGTTAGTGATGATGCTAGCCCTGGCTTACGTCAAGTACGACGCGCTATGAAACAAATCGGAAATAAAATTCATACGCAGATTAATAGTTTATTAAATGCGAAGCGCACTTATCTTCAAGATAGTGTTGTTACAATGAGAAATGGTCGCTACTGCCTTCCTGTAAAAGCTGAATATAAAAATCAAGTTGTCGGAATGGTACATGATCAGTCCTCTACAGGCGCTACACTATTTATTGAGCCTATGGCAATCATTCAACTTAATAACGAATTGAGATCTCTAGAAATTCAAGAATTAAAAGAAATCGAAGCTGTTCTTGCCACATTAAGTAATGAACTCTTACCTTACATAGAAAATTTAGAGATTAACTTTCAAACATTAGTTCAGTTAGATTTTATCTTTGCCAAAGCTGCACTATCTCGCTCTTATAAATGTAGCGAACCAAAGTTCAATAATGAGGGTATCATTCATATAAAAGACGGTCGCCATCCACTTTTAAATCCTGAACAAGTAGTACCTATTACTGTTTGGTTAGGAGATGAATTTGACTTACTCATTGTTACGGGACCAAACACTGGGGGAAAAACCGTTTCCTTAAAAACAGTAGGTCTTTTTACTCTTATGGGGCAGGCCGGATTACACATACCTGCATTTGAAGGCTCAAAACTTGCTGTTTTTCATGAAATATTTGCAGATATTGGAGATGAACAAAGCATTGAACAAAGCCTTAGTACATTCTCTTCTCACATGACAAATATCGTGGATATTTTGAATAAAGCAGACAGCCGCTCTTTATGCTTATTTGATGAATTAGGTGCTGGAACAGACCCGACCGAAGGAGCAGCACTTGCCATTTCTATATTAACCTTCCTTCACAACATGAAGTGTCGTACCATGGCAACAACCCACTATAGTGAATTAAAGCTATTCGCCTTAAGTACACCTGGTGTGCAAAATGCTAGTTGCGAATTCGATGTTAAAACACTCCGTCCTACCTATCGTTTACTAATAGGAATTCCGGGGCGAAGCAACGCTTTTGCCATCTCTCAAAAATTGGGACTGCCGAATTTTATTATTGATGATGCAAAGAATCGAATTGAGTCTGAAGATGAAACCTTTGAAGATATCATTAGTCACCTTGAGGAACGACGCATATCTATGGAACAAAAAGAAGGAGAAATCAACACATATAAAGAAGAAATCTCTCGTCTGAAAAATCGTCTAGAACAAAAAGAAGAACGCTTTGATGAACGAAAAGAAAAAATCCTTCGCGCAGCCAATGAGGAAGCTCAAAAAATCCTTCGTGCAGCAAAAGAAACAGCAGATCAAACAATTAAAAATATTAATAAATTAGCATCTTCTTCTGGGGTTGATACCAAAGCATTAGAAGCACAAAGAACAAAATTGCGTGATAATTTAGGAAAAGTAGATCAAAAACTTTCAATTAAACAAGAAACAACTCCTAAAAAAGCGATTAATCCTAAAACTTTACGATTAGGAGATGATGTACGTGTTCTTTCTATGAACTTAAAGGGAACTATTAGCAGTTTACCAGATGGAAAAGGGAATCTCTTTGTACAAATGGGAATTTTACGCTCTCAGGTTAATATAAAAGACTTAGAATTATTAGAAGAAACGGCCCATGTACAAAGCAATCGCCAAAACGCTAAATCTGGTTCTGGAAGCAGTAATATCAAGCTTGCCAAATCCTCCTCTATTTCTATGGAAATCAACTTACTAGGATTTACCGTAGATGAGGCTATTATGGAGTTGGATAAATATTTAGATGATGCTTATATTGCACATCTTCCTAAGGTACGTGTAGTACATGGAAAAGGAACTGGTGCACTTCGTGCTGGTATCCATAAACATTTGAAAAAAGTAAAAATTGTTAAAGAATTCCATTTAGGAGAATTCGGAGAAGGCGATGCTGGTGTAACAATCGTAACGTTTAAGTAGTAGGGGGAAAAATGGCAGAAAAACAACGAATATTAATTGTAGATGACGATGAAAATATTGCAGATCTCATCTCACTTTATCTATTGAAAGAATGTTTTGAAACAAAAATTGTATATGACGGAGAAGAAGCCTTACGAATATTTGAAGAATTTTCTCCACATCTAATATTATTAGATATTATGTTGCCTGGAATCGGTGGATATCAAGTCTGCCGTGAGCTTCGTTCTAGTTCACAAGTTCCAATTATTATGTTATCTGCAAAAGGGGAAGTTTTTGATAAAGTTTTAGGGTTAGAGCTCGGCGCCGATGATTATATTATCAAACCATTTGATTCAAAGGAGCTTGTAGCTCGTGTAAAAGCTGTTTTACGACGTTATCAATCCATTCAAATCCCTATAGCTTCTGATAAAAATCAAGGAGATTTTGTTGAATATCCAGATCTAATTGTTAATTTAACAAACTATTCTGTAACTTATAGAGGCTCTTCCGTAGAAATGCCTCCAAAGGAATTAGAGCTATTATACTTCCTTGCATCCTCTCCTAATCAAGTGTTTACACGAGAGCAGCTTCTAGATCATATTTGGGGATATGAATACATTGGAGATACACGAACGGTTGACGTTCATATTAAACGTCTTCGAGAAAAGATCAAAGATCATAATCAATGGTCCCTTTCCACTGTTTGGGGCATTGGATACAAATTTGAATTGAAACGGTAGGATTTTGCATGCGTACTTCTGTATATATAAAACTATTATTCGGTTATATCCTATTCGGACTTTTAGGTTTCCTTTTGATAACAACATTTTCTCATCGACAAACTTACCGTTATACTCTTGAAGAAAATGCAGATCGTCTCTATGATGAAGCAATATTGATTGCCAATTCATATAGCTCCGTTTATCAAGGAAATTCTCAAGAATTAAGTAATATCTACCCACAATTAGAAGCAATTTCAACATTTATCAAAGCGGAAATCTGGATAGTCAATCGACAAGGGAGTATTATCATTGATAGTAATCGATCTGCAAAATCTGGAATTTCAATTGAGGGATTTGACCCTGCTGCTACGGGTAATCAACATTACACTCTAGGAAATTATTATAATTTATTTTCTTATGATGTAATCAGTGTATCTGCACCTATAACTGGTAATTATAATACCTATGGATATGTATTACTCCACATGCCACTAAGTCAAATCCATGATATGAGTGATGATATGCTTCGAGTGATTTTTTTAACTAGTATCATATTATACCTACTATCACTAATTATTTTAATCATCTTTACCAAAAGTGTTTATTTTCCTATGCGTAAAATCATAGAAGGTGCCAACCATTATGCAACTGGAGACCTTAGTTACCAAATTGATCTCCATACACATGATGAACTAGGGCGCCTTTCAGACACCCTAAATTATATGTCTCAAGAACTGAATAAAGCAGAAGAATATCAGCGAAACTTCATCGCTAATGTATCTCATGATTTTCGCTCTCCTCTTACTTCTATAAAAGGTTACTTAGAAGCAATTATGGATGGGACGATTCCATATGAAATGCAAGATAAATACTTACAACGTGTAATCAGCGAAACAGATCGCTTAAATAAATTAACACAGGGATTGCTTACACTAAATACGCTAGACAGCAAGGGATTTTTATCTCGAACAAACTTTGATATCAATCGTATGATTAAAGATACCGTAGCTTCATTTGAAGGCATTTGTTCTAGCAAAGATATTACTTTTGACTTAACATTTTCAGACTCCATTGTCATGGCTCATGGCGATTTAGGAAAAATCCAACAAGTACTTTATAACCTAATTGATAACGCAATTAAATTTAGCGATATCAGCTCTACCATTTACATTCAATCTTCTATCCATCACGAAAAAGTATTTGTATCTGTAAAAGATACAGGTGTTGGAATTCCCAAAGAGTGCCTCAGCAAGGTTTGGGTTCGCTTTTACAAAAGTGACTCCTCAAGAGGGAAGGATAAAAAGGGAACAGGCCTTGGATTGGCCATTGTAAAAGAAATTATTCAAGCACATGGCGAAAATATCGATTTAATAAGTACTGAAGGAGTCGGTACTGAATTTATTTTCTCCCTTCCTCGTGCAATCCTTGAAAAGTAAACACATTTCAACTCAACTAGGAGGTCTTTATGAAATTACAAAAAACAATAATGAAAATAATGACATGCACTCTAATTGGAATCAATCTATCTCTTTTTCAAGCTTTTGCTTCTACATCTGATCCCATTAGAATTACTGATGTTACCTTAATTATTGACTCAGATATTATTATAGGAACATCAGATGGTCGAATACACATTACCGAAAATTCTGACGAATTTGATGTCACTTCTGTTGAAATCCTTAATGAAGAAGATTATTGGATTAGTGGTATGGAACCACGTGCAACAATCTACATCGAAGCTACGGATGGGTTCTATTTCAGTTCTTCAAGCAAAAGCCTTTTTACATTTGAAGGAGAAGAAGCTCATTATATTTCTTCAAAAAGAGAAAATGATGGAAAAAATATGGCTGTTACCATACGCCTCGACCAATTGCAAAACGGAGACCTATCCACGATTGGTGTTCATTGGGATACAAATAATGGTATTGCTATGTGGGATACCAACTATAGCGCCCAACTTTATCACATAAAACTCTATCGAAACGGAAAAGAATTAACTGCTATACGTAATACCACTGAAACCTCTTACGATTTTTCGAACCAATTATCTAGAGAAGGTGATTACTATTTCGATGTAAGAAGTGTCGGTCTAGGTTCTGTTACTGGAGAATGGGTTAGCTCCGAGTCTTGGTATCTTACCAAGGAAGAAGCGCAATTAATCAACTATACTGATAATGTACACCATAATACTGGTCCTGCTGGAATGTCGCAAGAATCTAGTTCATCTGGTCCAGGGGGAACTTCACAAGTGTTACCTCCTCAACCATCTACACAGCCTCCAATACTTTCAACACCTGAAGGACAGTGGATTTTAGATTCTGTAGGTTGGTGGTTTCAAAATCCAGATGGTAGCTATACACAAAATAATTGGCAAGTAATACATGGAAGCTATTACTATTTTAACCATAGCGGTTATATGGCAACTGGATGGATTTATTGGAATCAAAACTGGTATTACTGTGGAGTAAACGGAGCTCTTCAGGCTAATATTACAACTCCAGATGGTTATTATGTAGGTAGTGACGGTATTTGGCGTGGATAGCCTAATTCACTAACACAATTAAATCATACTCCAATTGAATTAGAAAGGAACCATACTATGCCTGCAGTTGCTGCTCACTACCAATTTGGTACACTTGTAAAAAATGCTCTTAATGGTTCTATTCGCACCTGTATTGAAAATCATTTGAATTATTTCCAATTAGGAACACAAGGCCCTGATCTTTTATTTTATCACAAACCATTAACAAAAAATAAAATTGCTTCTTATGGTGTAGAGATCCACACACAGCCGGGCGAACAATTCTTACATGATTTGCTAATACGCCAACCTAATCTAGATGAAAGACAGATTGCATATTTACTAGGATTTTATTGTCACTACAACCTTGACAGAGCATGCCATCCTTATATTGATCAATGCACAAATCACATTACAAAAGAGCATATGAGCCTAGAGTCTGATTTTGACTACTTTGTCATACAATATTTTTCTTTATCGATGCATCGTTTTCGATATTTACCTATTATTAAAGATGTAGAACCAATCGCAATCATTTATGATTCTCCTGTTACCTCTATAAAAAAATCAGTAAAAACGTTTCGAATGTTTACAAAACTTTTTGAATATAAATCAACTATTTATTATTTGGAAAAGTTGATTTTTAAACAAGAATATTTTTCTTTTCTCTGTATGAAATCGAAACTTGTTTACTTAAATGAATGCAACGTACTACTAAACCTCTTTCAAGAGACTCAACCTAACACTTGCATTTTTTTAGAAGAACTTTATAATTTACTCAGCACTAGAACTGGGATTATTAAAAATGCAAGAGAAACATTTAATGGTACTTTGCTATAAAGGAGCTTGCCGAATGAAATTACATTTTACAAAAGAAGAACGAAGTTGGATGCTTTATGATTGGGCTAACTCTTCTTACTCTGTTATCGTACTCGCTGCTGTATTTCCAATCTTTTTCTCTGATGCAGCTAGTGCAAGCGGTGTTGACGGAGATTATTGGTGGAGTATAGGAACTTCTATTTCTACCCTTTTAATCGCAATCTTTTCTCCAATTTTAGGTGCGTTTGGAGATTATCATCATCAAAAGAAGCGCCTATTTACAATATTTTTATCCATTGGATTAGCCGCAACTCTACTTTGTGCATTCGTAGATAATTGGCAATGGATGTTAATCGGTTATATTCTATCTTATTTTGGATTTGCTGGCTCAAACCTATTCTATGATAGCTTTATTACCGATGTAACAACTCACAAACGAATGAATATCGTTTCTGCTTGGGCATATTCACTTGGCTACATTGGAGGTAGCACCATTCCTTTCTTAATTTCGATTGCACTTTTAAGTTTTGGAAATGCTATTGGAATTGATGGTGTATTAGCTGTGAAAATATCTTTAATACTCACAGTTCTTTGGTGGGCTTTATTTTCTATCCCATTTCTAAGAAATGTGAACCAAAAATATGGAAAAGATTTTCCCGAAGGAAATATCATTCTCATTACAATAAAAAACTTAGTGAAAACCATAAAAGAAATACGTACGAATCGTGCTCTCTTTTTATTTCTTATTGCATTTTTTTTCTATATTGATGGCGTTAATACTGTAATCAAAATGTCTACCGCCTATGGAGCCACACTAGGACTTGATGGAATCGGGATGATTCTTGCACTTTTAGTTACCCAACTTGTAGCCTTTCCATGTTCTATATTCTTTGGAAAACTTGCACAATATATAGGAACTATATCTGTAATTTTAAATTCAATTGGATTATATTTATTAATTTGCTTATTGGGATTTTTTATGGGATTTGGATTGGAAGAAAGATTTCTAACCACACAAGAAGCACTTATCATCTTTTGGATTTTAGCTATTTTAGTTGGAACTGTTCAAGGAGGGATTCAATCTCTATCACGTGCGTATTTAGGCAAATTAGTTCCATTTGAAAAATCAAGTGAATACTTTGGCTTTTTTGATATCTTTGGGAAATTTGCTTCTATTATCGGTCCTGCAATTTATGCACTGATAAAAGCAATCACAGGACGAAGTTCTTTTTCTATTCTTTCTATCATCTTACTATTCTTAATCGGCGGAGGAATTTTATTAAAAAATCGTACATTATATTTCAATACGGATTTATAGCACAAGAAAGAGCTATTATTTTGTAAGTTATATTTTACCTTACAAGATAATAGCTCTATTTTTAATATTTTAAAATCCGTGCATCCCACTTTGAATGATACTCATAGGCGTTACCTTAACAGCCAGCTCAATTCAGGCAACCTCACGGCACATAGAAGGTTCCACTTAGTGCTGCTGCATTCCTGCCCTGACACGATTCATGAATTTCTATTGCGTAAGACCCAAATGTCAACACCACTTTTTAAGGGCAGCCCTACAAAATATACACCCGAGGTGGGATATCACCTCTGCTAGAGCGGATTGCAGATACAGGGCACCGCTATCTCCCCGGCTGCACGGAAGCTTTTTGACTTATTCTTACTTTTAACTATTTTAATAGCATTAAAAGGGTTTTATCTAAAAACTAAATTTCTTACGATTCATCTCCCCAAATGCTCGTTAAGTATAACTCAATCATATGATTTTGTCAAGAAGTGTGACAGACTTTCACTCAATGTACCCTGCTTCATCTATCGTTCTCGAATTATTATTTATTCACAATCACACTACTCACTTACATTCTTTGCACTGATATTCTTTTTACGCAACTCTTTAAAAAATGATTTCAAAGTTACTGAACATTCTTCTTCTAAAACAGATGTTATAATCTCTACTTGATGATTAAATCCTTCTTGTTTCAAAAGATTAATAACCGACCCTGCACAGCCAGCTTTAGGATTCATACAGCCTAACACAACTTTAGGGATTCTTGCTTGAACAATCGCACCTGCACACATAGGGCATGGTTCTAATGTTATATACATGGTACAATCCTCAAGTCTCCAATCACCAATTACCTTACAAGCTTTCTTAATTGCAATTATTTCTGCATGGGAAAGTACGCTACCATCTGCGGTTCTGCGATTATATCCTCGTGCAATAATTTTCCCTTCAAACACAATTACACAGCCAATTGGAACATCTCCTATTTTTTCGGCTTTTTTTGCTTGCCTCAAAGCTTCCCGCATATATATTTCATCTATATTTTTCATTGATTCACTTCCTATCTATTTAACCAATATCATTATTCTATAAAAGCTAGTATATCTGAAATCAGAATGAATGAAAACATATTTTTATTAAAGAAATACCCCAAAGTAGATTTCTGCAAAAAATATAACTACTAAAAATACCCATCTCATCTAAATCTAATCTATACTCTTACTCTAATACTATTATAACTACTGTTTGCATGGTCCGTTTATAAATGTACCATAAAAGTATAGCACTTTTTTGTTGCACATCATCCATAAAAATGATATTCTAGTAACTAGAAAACTATTTCCTTGGAGGATATTATCATATGAAAATTTATAAAACTGAAAACTATGATGCTATGAGCAAAAAAGCTGCTAACCTAATTTCTGCCCAAGTAATTTTAAAGCCTGATAGTGTTCTAGGATTAGCTACTGGTTCTTCACCATTAGGAATTTACAAAACTTTAATTCATTGGTTTGATAAGGGCGATATTGATTTTTCACAAGTTACTTCTGTTAATCTTGATGAATACCGTGGAATTTCACGCGATGATGAACAGAGTTATTATTATTTTATGTACCATAACTTTTTTAAGCACATCAACATTGACCTAAATCACACCTACATTCCAGATGGGACACAAACAGATAGTAACGCTGAATGCCAACGATACGATGAAATCATCCAACAAATTGGAGGAATTGATATCCAACTTTTAGGAATGGGACATAATGGACATATTGGTTTTAATGAGCCTGACAATATATTTGCAAAAACCACTCATTGTGTAGATCTTCAGCCGGCTACCATCGAAGCGAATAAGCGATTTTTTGAAAATGAAAGTGATGTACCAAAACAAGCATATACCATGGGTGTAAAAACCATTATGCTTGCAAAAAAAATTCTTTTAATTGTAAGTGGAAAGGAAAAAGCTGAAATATTGAAACAAGCCTTATTCGGTCCAATTACCCCACTTGTTCCAGCCTCAATCTTACAACTACACCCTGATGTTACTGTAGTTGCTGACGCAGATGCATTATCATGCTGTAATATTGAATAGGAGACTCATATGAAAAAACTAATAGCCACACTATCGATTGTTATTACGGGTATTGTAAGCTTACCTATATCTACATATGCTGATGTAGATGGTATTTGGCATCACGATTCTATCGGCCAGACATACATCCTAGCGGAAACAAACACCACACCTCTCGGTTGGATGCAGATTGATGGCTCTTGGTATTACTTTGAAAATAATGGCTATATGAAACAAGGTTGGATATTAGAAAATGAACAGTGGTATTATTTGCTTCCAGATGGAAAAATGGTAACTGGATGGAATCAGATTGATGGTCTTTGGTATTGTTTTTCTGAATCTGGCTCCCTCTTATCTAATACTACTACATCAGAAGGATATCTTTTAAGTAAGAGTGCTGATATAGTCTCTGAACCAATTAGAAAAACCCAAGTTAATGATCCTGCCTCTTCTACGTTGAGTGCTCAAGAAAAAAATATGGTTTCTCTAATTAATGAAGAAAGAGCTAAAGTCGGACTACCACTTCTAGATATAGAAGCATATGGTAGTTCTGCCTCAGAAGTACGTGCAACTGAATTGGTTGAATCTTTTGGACATGTTAGACCAAATGGATCTAGATATGAAACTGTTCTTGATGATGCTGGTCTTGATGTTGTCTATTTTGGAGAAAATGCCACACTAGGTAGAGATAGTATTGATTCTGTAATGAAACGACTAATGGATAGTGAAGCACATGCAAAAAATATACTTTGTGATTTATACACTCATGTGGGTATCGCTCACACCATTGATACAGATGGCAACCATTACTGGGTACAACTCTTTTATACTTTAGATTAATTAAAAATCCCTATACAAATCAAGTCATCGTCTACTTGGTTTGTATAGGGATTTTTTATAACGACTAATTTTGAGAAAGTATATTTGTTAATTCTGCAAATTGTTGCAAAGTTAATGCTTCCCCTCGAATCGTTGGAGACACTCCTAACGATTCAATTCCTTGAATAATTTCCTCTTTAGAAAAATGGATTTCTGGTGAATTATTTAAACCATTTTGTAATGTCTTTCTTCTCTGATTAAATGATGCACGGATCAATGCGAACATCAATTTTGAATCTATTACATTCACGGGTGGATTTTCATGTCTAGTTAATCGAATGACTGCTGATCCTACATTCGGTCTTGGTATAAAACAGTTAGGTGGAACATTGGCAACTACATAAGGTTGCGCATAATATTGAACCGCTAGCGATAGTGCTCCATAATTTTTTGTTCCTGGTCCTTCCTGCATTCGGTCAGCAACTTCTTTTTGGACCATTACTGTAATATTATCAATCGGAACATTACTTTCAAACAATCCCATAATAATTGGTGTTGTAATATAGTAAGGTAGATTTGCAACTACTTTTATTGGGCGCCCATCGTTATATTTTTGCGCAAGTTCATTAATATCTACTTTTAAAATATCATTGTTAATAATCGTTATATTTTCATAGTCTCCCAAGGTATCTTCTAAAATTGGTATTAGATGTTTATCAATTTCTACTGCTACTACTTCTCTTGCAGCTTCTGCTAAATACTGTGTCATCGTTCCAATTCCTGGTCCAATTTCTAGAACCATATCATCTTTCGTAACTCCTGCTGCTGTTATAATTTTGTCAAGAACATGGGTATCAATCAAAAAATTTTGACCAAATTTTTTTTGGAATGCAAATTCATATTTTTGTATTACTTCTATGGTATTCTTAGGATTTCCAAGTGTTGGCATTATTACTCTCCTTGTTGTATGGACAGCCCATACATTACTTTTGCGTTGTTGTTAGTTATCTTAATAACTTCTTCTTTGGTAATTCCCTTAATTTCACTTATCGCTTCCACCACATAGGGAAGATTTAATGAAGAATTTCGCTTTCCACGAAATGGGACTGGAGATAGATATGGACAATCTGTTTCTAAAACAATACGGTCCATTGGCGTATATGCGACTACCTCCTTAATGTTTTTCGCATTAGAAAATGTAACTACACCACCAATTCCAAGATAAAATCCCATATTTAGAAATTCCCTAGCCATTTCTGTTCCATATGAAAAACAGTGAATAACTCCACCTAGGTCTTTTGCTGATTCTTGTTTCATAATCTGCAATGTATCATTAGCTGCATCTCTACTATGTATTACAATCGGTAACTTTACCTTTTTTGCTACATTTAATTGCGCAATAAACCATTTTTTTTGAACTTCTCGTGCTGGAGTATCCCAGTAATAATCAAGTCCAATTTCACCAATTGCTAAAACTTTTTCCTTCGTGGATATCGACTCTAACCAAGATAAATGTGTATCATCTAACTCTGCACATTCGCTTGGATGCACCCCTACAACCCCATAAACATTTGGATACGTTTTAATCAATTTCAATGTATCCTTTGTAGATTGAATACTTGCGCCAATATTGACTACAGCTTCAACGCCATGCTCTCTCATGCCACGAAGTAATTCATCTCTATCTCTATCAAATGCCTCATCATCATAATGAGCATGTGTATCAAATATCATAAACTTAAACCTTTCTTAAAATGCAATCGTCAAAATCCCATATAACACCAACATATGAATTGGATAAAACCAATAAAAAAATAATGGAAATCTATTTTTTCCTCGCTCACCATTATACAACATTAAACAAGCAAATCCTGCTACTAGTCCCAATTTATACAATATGTGATTAACACTGAATTGCTGCCATATATATCCTGCAAACACCTGTAATTTACGATTGTTTCTTAAATTATAATAAATACAGATTAAGATAATTCCCCAATAAGAATAATCTGTTCGTAAAACGATAGCTAATGCACAGATTCCTGCTACCAGAAAAAGTTGCAGTACTTGATTATTAATTTTTTGCATCATTCCCAAAAGAATTACCCCTAAAAATAATGTAAAGAAAACATTTTGTGATTCCATATAAATTAGCTTTTGTTCAATCATTAAATTAAATGGTATTTCAGAAATAAGTGCAAACATCCCTAATCGAAGTGCATATTTTTTCCAATTTTTTGTATGCTGAAACCCTTCTACTAACAGAAAACAATAGATAGGAAATGCCATTCTCCCTATGGTTCTTGTTGCAAAATAAATATTTATCCACAGTGTTCGAAGTTCTGGCTCTAAATATCCACTTCTAAGAATCCCTACCTCTATTATTGTTGCCCCTATATGATCAATCAACATGCTAATAACGGCAATCAGTTTAATCTGACTGCCGCTTAATCCTTTGGTTAACAAATTTCTGCTCCTGATGGCATTTCTTTTTCTGGTACCATAAGGGAGAGATTACCATTCTCATCTTCTGCACATAATAGCATGCCTTCAGACATAACACCTGCAAGTTTTGCTGGTTTTAGATTCATAACCACCATAACTTTTTTACCAACCATTTCTTCTGGAGTATAATGTGCCTTTATTCCACTTACAATCTGTCTTGTCTGGCTTCCAACTCTAACTTGAGAGCATAAAAGTTTTTTCGATTTCGGAACTGGCTCACAAGCAATAATTTTTCCAACTTGAAATTGAAGTTTCATAAAATCAGCATATTCGATTTCTTCTTTTGCTTCTATATCAATTCCTACTTCTTCTACCTCTACTTCCTCTGCTTGAGCTGGATACATCGCTTCTACTTTTTCTAACACTTCTTTCATGTCCATACGAGCAAATAATATCTCTGGTGTCTTTGTTACTTGTGCTCCTGATGGATAAAGTCCAAATTCCTTCATCTCTCCTAACGTTCTTTTTTTCACATTTAACTGTGCTAAAATTTTCCCTGAAGTTTCTGGCATATAAGATTCTAGTAAAGATGCTCCTATGGTAATCGCTTCAACAAGATTATATAATACCGTCTCTAAACGAGCCTTTTTTTCTTCCTCTTTTGCAAGAGCCCAAGGCATAGTTTCATCAATATATTTATTTGAACGACGGAAAATATTGAACATTTCACTAATCGCATCTGCAATTCGGTTATTATCCATTTTCTCGATTACTTTATTCACAGATTCTAATACAACTTGTTTTAAGTCCTGATCAACTTCCTCTGTAACTCCTGCATTTGACACAATTCCATCAAAATATTTGTTTGACATTGAAATTGTTCGATTCACTAGATTTCCTAATACATTAGCCAAATCTGAGTTTACACGCTCTACCATCAATTCCCAAGACATTATTCCATCATTGTCAAATGGAATCTCATGAAGTAAGAAATAGCGTACTGCATCTACCCCAAACATTTCTACTAACCCATCTGCGTATAATACATTTCCTCTTGATTTACTCATCTTTCCGTCACTTTGAATTACCCATGGATGTCCCACAATTTGTTTTGGAAGTGGGATATCTAGTGCCATCAAGAAAATTGGCCAATAAATAGTATGGAAACGAATAATATCCTTTCCAATTAAATGTAAATCTGCTGGCCAGAATTTATGATACAGATCTCCATGCTCTCCATCACAAGAATAATCAAGCCCTGTAATGTAGTTTGTAAGTGCATCTAGCCACACATATGTGACGTGTCTCTCATCAAATGAGACTGGTATCCCCCAAGTAAATGATGTTCTCGAAACACAAAGGTCTTGAAGTCCTGGCAATAAAAAGTTATTCATCATTTCATTTTTTCTAGAAACAGGCTGAATAAATTCTGGATGCTCATTGATATGGGCAATTAAGCGATCTGCATATTTGTTCATCTTAAAAAAGTATGCTTCTTCTTTTGCTGGTTGCACCTCTCTATTACAGTCTGGACATTTTCCATCTACTAATTGGGATTCTGTGAAGAATGATTCACAAG
Source organism: uncultured Lachnospiraceae bacterium (assembly GCA_964370595.1). Taxonomy (GTDB): domain Bacteria; phylum Bacillota; class Clostridia; order Lachnospirales; family Lachnospiraceae; genus Brotaphodocola. Next base: position 470 of record CAYJKD010000005.1, on the reverse strand, counting down.
GTGTACAATATAGGCCTTCATAATGACCTTTGTAAATATCGCCTTGATCATATAGTTTTTTAAATATTTTCTGAACTTGTTCTTTGTGCTTTGGGTCAGTTGTTCTTACGAAACTATCATAAGATGTATTCATCAAATCACAAATTGTTCGAATTTGATCTGCTACACCATCAACAAATGCTTGTGGTGATTGCCCTGCGTCTTTTGCCTTTAACTCTATCTTTTGACCGTGTTCATCTGTTCCTGTTTGGAACCAAACATCGAATCCTTGTTCTCTTTTAAATCTTGCAATACTATCTGCCAAGACAATCTCATAGGTGTTTCCAATATGAGGCTTTCCTGAAGTATAAGCTATTGCTGTAGTAATATAATATGGTTTTTGGCACATGTAAAGTGTCCTCCTCAATAAATAGTAATTCAGATACTTGTAACTATAGCATATCAAGAAGAAAAACTCAAGATATGCATAA
>CAYJKD010000004.1:29118-35007 GCA_964370595.1 uncultured Lachnospiraceae bacterium | reverse complement strand
AATTCGTATTACTAAGTCTCCCTTACTATAGCATTACTACATGGACACATTTAGGGGTTATTCTTTTATTTCCAATTAAATACATCAAACTACAATAATATAAAGAGATACTTCCATTCCATTACATGAACGACTAAAAAAAAGTTACCGCAATAACGATCAAAATAATCGTGTGCGATAACCTATTTGTATTGTAATACTTAGTTATTGTTAAAACCATATCTAATTTTGCATATTAAAAGCGCCAAACATCAATAATCCATTAACATTTGGCGCCCTCTATTCACTTTATCTCATAAACTAATATTTACTACTTTCACATTTACATCCATTACTGGAAGTCCCGTCATATTTTCTATAGCGGCCATTACTCGCTCTTGTACCTTTTCACATACAGCGGGGATTTCATATCCATATTTTACATTGATTGCAAGCTTTACACATACATGGTCTTGTGTCACTTCCACCTTTACCCCTTTTGATAGGTTCTTCATTCCTAATTTACCTACTAGTTCATTTGTAATATTTCCAGCCATAGAACCCACACCATCTATTTCTGTAGCTGCTAGACCTGCAATAATAGCAACAACATCGTCTGCTATTTGTATTTCTCCAGTTTGGTCTTGATTCCTTACTACATGTATATTTCTATTATCAGCCAATGTCACACTACCTCCTTTTATTTTCAGTCTCATAATCGATTAACTGCGTTCTAACTAATTCTATTATAACAAACTCTTACATACTTGCATAGATATTATTCTGTTATTGTTATTATGAGGTTCTCTACAAGTATCTTTATCTCTTTTTACTAACCTATTTGTGATAAGGTTCTTTATTGATAATTCGAAAACTTCTATATACTTGTTCTAGCAAAATCACACGCATAAGTTGGTGTGGAAAAGTCATATTAGAAAAGCTTAGTTGATAATCACATCTCTTTATTACACTTTGACCTAACCCTAAAGAGCCACCAATAACAAATGCAATATGACTATTTCCATATAGACCTAGCTCATTGATTTTTTCAGCCAATGACTCTGAAGATAGCTGTTTGCCATTTATCGCAAGGGTAATAACGAACATTGTATCTTTTAAATGTGCGAGAATTCGTTCTCCTTCTTTTTCTTTAATCTGTATTTCTAATGCCTCACTTGCATGATCTGGAGTTTTTTCATCTTGCACTTGAATGATTTCCAACTTACAGTATCTACTAAGCCTTTTTTCATATTCTTTTATTGCTTCTACAAAAAATTTTTCTTTTATTTTTCCGACTGCTACTACTGTTATTTTCATTTTTATTATTCCTTACTTTTTTCTTTTTATTATTTAATGGTTTTAAACAGTAGATTTTCTGGAAAAATCGCTCAATCTCTTCCCATGCACGTTTGCTTTCAGGAAGTAAATTTAATCCCATTTGAAATTCATGGAACATCCCTTCATAGATACTAAGCTTTACTTTTCGATTCGATTCACGAAATTTATTTGCCACACCGATAGCATCACTAAGTAACATTTCATAATCCCCTACCTGTATCAATGTAGGTGGAGCTTTGGAAAAATCTCCAAAAAGTGGAGATATATATGGATGTTCTGGCAAATGCTCTCCAATATAGGAAGAATTTCTAAGAATACTATCTTTGTTATTGCCAAAATTGGGATCTCTTGTTGCATTGCTTACATAACTTTTACCACTACATGTAAGGTCTGTCCAAGGTGACATTACAATAATCCCTGCAGGAAGGATATAACCATGATCTCTTAAATACATCATTAAAGCAAGGGAAAGGCCACCTCCAGCAGAATCTCCTACTATCACAATTTCCTCTCCTACATACCCGCTCTTAAGAATCCACTGATATGCTTCTAATGCATCTTCTAATGCTGCTGGGTACGGGTATTTAGGAGCCAAACGATAATTAAGTGTAACAACGGTTGCATATTGGCTTTTCTTTGAATACATAACAGAAAAATCTCGATAAATATTTCTTAATCCACGAACATATCCTCCGCCATGTATCTGTAAAATCACTCGATTTGTTTTCACTTGGAGTGGAGTGAATATCTCAATTTCAGAATTTGATAATTGAATTATTTCATGTACAAATTCTTTTGGACAGTACCAAGTTGGCTCTTTTCCTATTCCATGGTATTCTAATGACTGATACGTCATATGGCTCATCATATTTCTAACTAGTTCTGCACGTATACTTATTTTTCCCTCTTTCACTTTCTCTCCTCGCTATTATAAGTGAAAACGTTTTTGCAACTCATGTGTAATGTTCTTTTCTCCAACCAAGTAATCAGTTGCCCCTTTTGCAGTTGTTTTTCTTTCTTCCTTTATGAAATTCAGCATAGATAACAATCTCTTTTCTCCACCTCGTTTTAATCGATAAACTCTTCTAACTCTTGGGTAATTCTCTCTTTTTTTGCAAGGGGCATTTTCATTCCCTTCCAATTGGATCCCAATTCCATCTTCTTTTAATTTAGCAAAAAATGCCTTTTGAATTTTACTATCAAAAAACACGGAGGTAAATGTTATCACAACTTTTTCATCCCATGTGCATACACCACATTTAAACGGTTGTCTTTTTGACACTCCAATTAAAAAATTAAAATCCTTAACATGATTTTTATATGGTTCTTCTAATGTTAAGAAACCCAAATTTGATAATGTTGTTGTATGCGCTTTATCTTTTGTCTCATAAATTAAGTTTAAGGCAATCCATTTGATAAATAAAGGTGTTATTCGAATGTACCATTTCTTTTCTTTTGACACATTTTAGTAAATACTTGATGCAGGCTTTTGGGTTTTTTTTTTTTTTTCATTTAGAGGTTTGTTATGCGAAGTTAATTGTTAAAATTCCATCTGCTCATTTCGAAACAGATGGCCTATCATGGAAACTGCAAAAAAGTTTGCAATTGTCTTAGATTCAAAAAAACCTCGCAAATTCACAGGTAAATTTACCACAATCGGTTTTTCTGACTCTGCATTACCTTTTGTTTCTTTCCAAATAGCCCAAATAAGCGTAGCTACCAAATAGTTTGTAATACTTACTTGATATGTTTGAGTAACAGCCTTTAATTGTGGCAAGTTAATATACCCTTGTAATACCTGAGTATTTCCAAACGGTAGGTATGTTCCCATCAGCTTCATTGCTTGTGCTGAATGATATTGCTTTCTATATTCTTTACCTGAATTCTTAATGTAGCTATCTTCCATTCTTGAATTTTGCAAGTTGCGTTTATTTTCTTCTGCTTTCCAAAATCCATCCTTACCTGCTAATCGATGAAGATATTGGCAAGTTAAATTTTCTAGAAAAAACATTGCTCCCACACCATCGGTCAAGGCATGAAATACTTCTAAATTAATTCTTTTTTTATAATAGGTAACACGAAACAGAAATTTTTGATTACCATGTGGATCTATATACTTACAAGGATAGGTTGTTTCTTTTTTTACAATTGGTATTTTCGTATTATCTTCAAAGTAATACCAAAATACACCTCTTCGCAATTTAACACGAAAATCATCTAATGTTTCAACAACATCTTCTAACGCTTTTTGTAAACATTCTGGTATAATTTCATTCTCTAATGTTACACTCACTCGAAATACACCACTTAGATTTTCACTAGAAATCAATGGAAATAATTTTCCAGTATTATCTATTTTCCTCCACATATTTAACTTTTTTTTCAATTTCGTTTCCTCTCTATAACACAAACTCATAGTTAAGAATTTTATGCACGAAAATAATATCCGACACCCCACTTTGTATGAACGTATTTAGGATCACTTGGATTTGGCTCGATTTTTTCGCGCAATCTTCTCACATGGACATCAACAGTCCTAACATCTCCATTTTCACCGCTTTTGTTCCCCCAAACAAGTCCTAAAAGGGTCTCTCTACTATATACTTTATTCTTATTGCACACTAATAATTCTAATAGATCAAACTCTTTTGCTGTTAGATTAATTTCTTTTTCCAAGATGAATACTTGCCTGCTTTCCCGATCAATCCGTAAATCTCCTGATATAATCGGTTTCGTTTTTTCTTTTGATTATTTTTTTTCATTTTTCATATTTCTTCTAATAATCGCTTTGATTCTAGCTTTTACCTCTAAAATATTAAAAGGTTTTGTTACATAGTCATCTGCTCCATATTCTAGTCCTAAAATCTTATCCATATCCCCGCCTTTTGCCGTTAACATGATAATTGGCATCTCTGAAAACTCTCTTATGGCTTGGCAAACTTCAAATCCATCAAACTTTGGTAGCATCACATCTAATAATACAACGTCATATTCATGCTCTTTCGCTAGGTTAATCGCTTCTTCGCCATCATATGCACAATCTACTTCCATTCCATCCTGCTCTAAACTAAACCGAATTCCTTTAACAATTAATTTCTCATCATCAACTACCAATACTCTCGCCATATGTTCTCCTATCTATTTTACCCGGATATCATCTTTTATTTTTTCAAATGCAGCTTCTTTTATTCCACTTATTTGCATAATATCTTCAATCGCCTCAAAATCTCCGTGCTCTGTCCGATAATTGATTATATCTTCTGCTCTCGATTCTCCAATCCCACTTAACGTCATAAGATCTTCTTTTGTAGCTTGATTGATATTTACCTTAAAAGTGCCTGCTATTTGTTCTGTTTCTATTACAAGATCATCTATATGTGGAACCAAAATCTGCATCCCATCAGATACTTCCATCGCTTGATTTAAATAATCTTCCCTTGCAAATGCTGTAAAACCTCCAGCCATTTCTATTACTTCAAACACTCTTTGCCCTGGAATAATTGAATATACACCAGGATGTTTTATTTCACCTGCTATATGGACATACAAAAGTGTTTCTTGCGTGCTTTCCTCTTGTATCCCCACGCTACTATCTTGGTCCATAGATTCTAAATCAAACTCTGTAACAAGTATTATTTCTTCTTTTTTGCTACTTCGCAAGTAGAACGCACCTGCAAAAAGAAAACCAAGCACAATTATCACATAGATTATTTTTTTATTCCTCATAAGCCTCTCCTAATCCGAGAGTCTCAGCTTAGCCTAATTCTATTCTACAAAAATACACATAAAAAAACAAGTGGCTCATTAAGGTAATTTTGATATAATCGCTTACACCGATATTTTAAAATAATATCGGTGTTTTTTCTTACGATTTTTATATTTCATTCTCTGCTACTTGTGATGCATAGTGAACCGATGCCATAGCATCCTTGCAATAACAATCTGCATTGATGGAATCTGCATACTCTTTTGTTAGAACGGCCCCGCCTACCATAATCTTAATATTAGGATTTTCTTTTTTTAATTCCTGTATAGTTCGTTCCATATTCGGAACTGTTGTTGTCATAAGTGCGCTTAACCCAACCAAAGACACCTTTTCCTTTTTAGAAACTGCTACAACTGTTTCTACAGGTACGTCCTTTCCAAGATCAATCACATCAAAACTATAATTTTCCAAAAGTACTTTTACTATATTTTTGCCGATATCATGGATATCGCCTTCTACTGTAGCTAAAATTATTTTTGCCTTCTTTTCTTCATTCTTACCAGTGCTCTTCATTTGTTCTTTAATTATTTCAAATGCGCCTTTTGCAGCCTCTGCACTCATTAACAGTTGAGGCAGAAAAATGGTTCCTGCTTCAAATCCTTTTCCGACTACATCAAGTGCAGGAATCATGATTTCATCTACAATTTCTATCGAATCTTTTCCTTTTAATTCTTCTTTAACACTACGGATTGCTTGTTCTTTCAATCCTTTAATAATGCTTTGTGTAAGGTCCAAATCATTGCTTTTCACATTCGTTTTCTTACTCTGTTCTATTTCTTCTGAATGACTACAATAATCAATGTATT
>CAYJKD010000004.1:16769-29062 GCA_964370595.1 uncultured Lachnospiraceae bacterium | reverse complement strand
GGCTTGCATCATCCCCTCTGAATTTGGATTAATAATCGCTGCATTCAACCCATTTTGCAATGCCATTGTAAAAAATGAAGTATTAATAATTTCTCTTTTTGGTAATCCAAACGATATATTGGATACTCCAAGTATGGTTTTTCCGCCTAATTCTTCTTTTATCCTCTTTAATGTTTCTAAGGTAACAAGTGCACCTTTGCTATCAGAACTAACCGTTAAACAAAGTGCATCAATCAAAATATCTTTTTTAGCAATTCCATATTCTTCTGCTTTTTGATATATTTTTTTAGCAATTGCAATTCTTCCTTCTGCCGTTTCAGGAATTCCACTTTCATCTAACAGTAAAGCTACCACAACTCCGCCATATTTCTTTACAAGCGGTAGTACCTGTTCTAAATTTTTTTCTTTTCCATTTACAGAATTAATCAATGCCTTTCCATTATAGATACGAAGCGCTTTCTCCATAGCTTCTACATTTGCAGTATCAATCTGTAGAGGTAAATCCATTATACTTTGAATTTCTTTTATAACATGAGCCATCATAGAAACCTCATCCACCTCAGGAATTCCTACGTTTACATCTAATACATGGGCTCCTTTTTCTTGTTGTGCTACCGCTTCCTTCAATATATACTCTATGTTATTGGATTTTAATGCTTCTTTAAATTTAGATTTTCCAGTTGGATTAATTCTTTCCCCTATAATAATTGGTGTTTTGTCAATCTTAACCGCATTTGCATAAGAAGTGACCCAAGTATCATCTTTTGGCACAATAGCCTTTGGCTTCATCCCCTTACAAGCATTTATCGTTTTTTCTATATGCGTGCTTGTTGTACCACAACATCCCCCAACAAAACTCGCTCCAATCGATACCATTTCTTTCAAATTCATCTGAGTCAATATCATATACTGTTTTTCCATTTTCACTTCTTGGAAGCCCCGCATTTGGACTAACTATAATAGGGATTGAAGCATAGGAAACCATTTCTTTTAATAACTCTTTCATTTGAACTGGTCCAAGACCACAGTTAATTCCAAGGGCATCAACACCCAATCCTTCAAGGAGTGCTACCACACTTGGAATGCTTCCACCTGTCAACAGCTTCCCTTTTTCATCAAAAGTTGCTGTAACAAAAACAGGTAGTTTCGTATTTTCTTTCGCTGCCAAAACAGCTGCTTTCATTTCATAAGAGTCACTCATGGTTTCAATCAGAATCAGATCAGCCCCTGCGTTTTCTCCTATGATTACCACTTCTTTAAATAGTTCATAAGCTTGTTCAAACTCTAAATCTCCTAGTGGTTTTAACAATTTTCCAGTTGGTCCTATATCTAGAGCGATATAAGCAGTTTGATTAACCGCTTCCATTGCAGTCTTTACGTGAGCAATCGCAGCTTCTACTACTTCTTTTACTTGGTATTTATGATTTTCATTGAACTTCAAACGATCTACGCCAAATGTGTTTGTTGTAATAATATTGGCTCCTGCATTCAAATATTCCTTATGAATATCTACTATCACTTCTGGATGTGTCAAGTTCCAGTCCCCTGGATATCCTCCAACCTCTAATCCTCTTTCTTGTAATACACTTCCAAAAGCACCATCTATATAAACAATTTCTTCCATACATTTTTTCATGATTTCCATAATAATTCTCCCAATAATAATTACTCTATCTTCTATATTCACATGTGAAATTATTGCAAGCTTCACAGCCACTTACACTGCACTCTCTTGGAATCCCACTTACACCAATCAATGCTGTAATAGACTTTGTCGGTGTCATTAGTAAGCGATCTGTCAATGACACTCCCAACTTTTTATTCAATTCCAAAATTCGAAAAATTTGTGGCTGCACCTCCAACGAAAAATCTCCATACCCTGGACTAAACCTCGGTCTTAGGTACCGATTGTTTTCTAAATAATACTCTTTCAATTGTTTATTCACTTCATCGCAGTACGCTTCAAGCAAAGAAACTGCCACTGCTTGCATTATGACTGCTTTACTTACCTGAATTTTTGTATATTTCTGCAATAACATATCGACTGCAACCCCTAATGTTGCACCAAATACAATTACCTCATCACAGTCTCTTAAATTGTTACTTAGACTCTTACTTTTTGTATCTATCCCAGCAAAACAAATCCTACCTTGAGATTGCTCAAGGGAAAAGCTGTTATAGATGTGTTTCGGTTTTGCTATCTTACCCACTTCTTGTTTACATTCCTCAATCAAACTACAAATTGAATCAGAAACCACTTGATTTCGATATCCCAAGTATCTCAAAATTTCTTGATCATTCCATTGAATCATAAACAACTCCTTACATCTTCAATACTTCAGATAGGTTGTTTTTAATATCTCGAGCAATATCTGGTCTGTTCATAGAATATACATGAATTGCATTTACTCCGTTTGCTAGTAAATCAATAATTTGTTCTGTTGCATAGGCAATCCCAGCTTGTTTCATAGCCAATGGATTTTCCCCAAACTTATCTACAATTGCTTTGAATCTGCTTGGTAAGTATGTCCCAGACATCTCACAAATACGTTTGATCTGTTTTCCGTTGGTCACTGGCATAATTCCTGCTATTACAGGTACCAAAATTCCTTTTTCTCGAATTTGATACAAATAATTATATAAAATATTATTATCAAAAAACATTTGAGTAGTAATAAAATCACAACCAGCATCTACCTTTTCTTTTACATATAAAATATCAGTCTGTTTGTTCTTTGATTCTACATGCCCCTCTGGATAACAAGCTGCTCCAATACAAAAATCTCCTGCTTGTCGAATTTCATGAATTAACTCACAAGCATACTTGTAGTCATGTTGAATCCCACCATCTTTTGGGATATCCCCTCTTAATGCCAATATATTTTCAATTCCCTTTTCATTTAACTCGCTTAATACTTCTTTAACCTGCTGTTTTTTCGATGAAACACAAGTTAGGTGTGCTAGTGGTGTAACCTGTTTTTGGTTTAGCAATGCAGATGCTATATCAAGTGTATATTGGCTTGTTCCACCACCAGCACCATATGTTACACTCATAAAATCAGGTGATAAATCTGCAATTTCTAATGCAGCTTTTTCAACTGACATATAGTTCGTTTCCGTTTTTGGTGGAAAAACCTCAAAAGATAATGTTGGCTTTCCAGTATTTAATATATCTCTAATCTTCATAATCTCTCTCCTCAATCATTCGACTTTCTAAATCGATTCAGTCCGTCTATTAACACATAAATATTGCGAATCCAAAAATCAAATGCTCCATACTGATATAAGTTAATCAAAATCATACCAACTGGAACAGCAAAAATCATACCTGATAATCCATTTACCTCATAACCAATATACAATAAAAACAAGGTTAACAATGGATGTAGTCCCATACTATCACCTACAATTTTGGGCTGAATCACTTGGCGAATCACTTGGCTCAACACATAAATCAATATCAATCCTGCTGCAAATGGATATTCGCCTGAGAAAAACACAATGACTGCCCAAGGGATTAAAATCGTTCCCGTTCCAAACACAGGGAGAAAATCGAGCAATGATATCAATATTCCCCATAGAAAGGCGTATGGAATCTCCAAAATCCAAAAACCGATTACCAATATGGTTGCTACTACGAACATAATTCGAAATTGTGCTAAAAAATATCCACCTACTAATTTTCTAGCATCATTTTTCAAATATAATGTATACTTATCAATCGACTTTGGCATCTTCTCTTTTAGTTTACTTATAAAAAACTCTCGCTCTATAATAAAAAAATATGCTGCTACTATGCTTACTACAACATTTACCATAATACTGGGAATACTTTTTGCAATCCCTCCTGCAAATTCTACTGTAGGCGAGGCAAGTTGTTGTACAATACTATTTAGATATGTTGAAAAATTCTGTCCCACTTCTTCCCAAAACATATGAATATCTAAAGGCAAAAATGAAAAAAACACTTCTGTTTCATTCGAAAATTCAGCTACTGCTTGTGTAATCGTTTCAATAAGCATTGGCAAATCTTTAAAGAAATTTGTCAGTTGATGAATCAAAAGAGATATTATTCCATATAGTCCCCCAACCAAAGTAGCTAATACTAAGACAGCTGTTATAACCGTACTATGACTTCTTAACAATTTCACTCGCTTTTCAAAAAAACATACAATTGGATTTGCAATCCAAGCAAGAATCCATGCAATAATAAAAGGGGCAAAGAAACGAAGTAATTCCATTCCAAATACCAATAATAAACCAATTACCCCGACAGGAATCAAAACATTAATCAAAGCTATAAGATAAGTTTTTTTCTCGCCCATAGAATCACCTCTTTATTTACACTTTTCTTTTATTAGTGTTTCTAATGAATCAATTAAACATTCCATCTCTTTCTCTGTTCCTATTGTAATTCTCAAATAATTATCGATTCGATTTTTTTTAAAATAACGTACGAATATATGCTTCGATTTTAAATACAAAAAGATTTCTTCTGCAGGTAATAAATTGTGTGTTACAAATAAAAAATTAGCCGATGAATCTAGACAATGAAATCCTAATCGCTCTAATTTCATCTTACTTTCGACCCTGGTTTTCATTACACAATCAAGCATTTTCCTAAAATACACTTCGTTTTTTATCGATGCAACTCCTGCTTGGATGGACGGAAGATTCATCGTATATGAATTGTAGGAGTGTTTCACTGCATTTAATGCTTCAATTAAACAAGGTGCTGCTAATGCATACCCAATTCTTATACCTGCCATAGATCTTGATTTACTAAATGTTTGAACCACTACAAGGTTTTCATATTCATCAAGCAATTTTATTGCAGACTCTCCACCAAAATCTATATATGCTTCATCTACAATAACAATCACATCTTGGTTTGCAGCTAATAATTCCTTAATTTTAGCAAGTGGTAGTTCAATCCCTGTGGGCGCATTTGGATTTGGAAAAATAATTCCACCGTTTTCTTGAATATAATCATTTATATCTATTTGAAATGTTTCATCTACTGGCACTTGTACATAGCTTATACGAAATAAATCAGCCCATACTGTATAGAACGAATATGTAATATCTGGAAACAAAATCGGCTTTTCCGAATTGAAAAATGTCATAAATGACATTGCTAGCACATCATCTGACCCTACACCGACAAATACTTGGTTTGGATTTAACCCATGATAACTTGCAATTTCATTTACTAATTCGCTTGCATTTGGATCTGGATATTTTTTCAAATCACTTGTGTCCATTTGCTCCATAACCTTCTTTACCTCTGGTGCTGGCGGATATGGATTTTCATTTGTATTTAGTTTAATTAGATTTTTTTCTTTTGGCTGTTCTCCTGGAACATAAGGTATTACTTTTCTAATGTTATTTTTCCAAAGTTTCATAGTCACTCCTTAGTTTAATCCGTATTCTTTTGCTAGTAATTCAAATTTTTCTAAAGATCTCTTTACTTTATCATTTGAAACGCAGTAAGCCAATCTTACGTACCCAGGACAAGCAAATGCACTGCCTGGCACTAATAGGATATGATGTTTTTTAGCCATTTGACAAAATTTCTCTTCTTGCTCCACAGGCGATTTCACAAAAAGGTAAAATCCACCCTGAGGATTGATACAATGGAATCCTAATTGGCTTAGCTTCTCATACAATAACCTTCTGTTTTCTTCATAAAGATCCATATTAACCGATACATTGTTCTCTATGCAGTATTTTATTACGCGTTGCATAAGAGATGGCGCATTAACACTTCCAATAATACGATTTGCTATGGTTGCTGCTGCAAATACTTGCTTCTGGTTTTCAAATTCATTAGGAATTACCAGATATCCAATTCGTTCTCCTGGAAGTGATAAGGACTTGCTATAGGAATAGCAGATTACAGTATTCTTATAATATTTTGTCACATATGGTACTTCAATATTTTGATATACCAACTCTCGATACGGTTCGTCAGAAATCAAAGCAATACTAGTTCCGAACTGTATTTGTTTTTCTTGTAGTATCGTTGCTATTTTTTGTATCGTTTCTTCTGAATACACAACACCTGTGGGATTATTTGGTGAATTAATAATCACTGCCTTTGTTTTTTCTGATATTTTACTAATTAATCCCTCCAAATTCGGTTGGAAATCAATGGTATTTGCATCTATAACAACTAATTTTCCATCATAGTTTTTCACATATGCACCGTATTCTACAAAATATGGAGCAAATACAATCACTTCATCTTCTGGATTAATCAATGTTTTTAATATGATATTTAATCCACCAGCAGCACCTACTGTCATAATAATATTATCACTTGAAAAATTAGTTTCATATTTGCTGTTTAAAGAGTTTGCAATTGTTCCTCTCACATCCTCATACCCTGCATTATTCATATATCCATGAACAAATGTAGATTCTTCGTTCTCTAATACGGAGTAAATCGCTTCTTTTACCATACTAGGAGCTGGTTGATTCGGATTTCCTAAGCTAAAATCAAACACATTTTCTGCTCCGATTTCTTTTGCTAATTGCTTTCCTTCTTCAAACATTTTACGGATTACTGAATTCCCTTCAATCATAGGTATCATTTTTTCTGCTATCATTCTAATTGTCCTTCCTTTTCTTTTGTGCGAAACTAGTAATGCTTACCACTTCTTTTTCGAATTCCAAGTATAATATACGCCTAATATACAAGTAATTACTAAGTAAAACCAAGTAGTCGGATTGCTAAACCATGTGGTAAAAAATGAAAGCATTACATATACTGCAAACTGTGCATACAACAAAAAGCCAACTGGATTTCTCATTTCACGTATTTTTACCACCAATGCATATAATGCTACACCTAATAGCGCTGCAAATATAATCACTCCAATAACTCCAAAATCATAATATGCATCATAGAACATTGTTACAGTTGTTAATTCATCTTTATTAATGTAAATTGGATAGTTCACTAATTGTGGGAAAATGAATTTTAATCCTGTAAGTGCCCAAATAGGAAATAACCCCTTCATCCCAAAACTATGGGCTGGCAATGATTCTACCAAAACATTGAAATTTTCATAGTTATTAGCAACGTATATATACGGTTGCGAAATAAAAATTGGCATTTTAGAGCTCTTCATTTCAAATATTCCGTTAAGATACTCTACATCATGGCTTCTCGCTACTGATAGGATAAGGTATACAATTACTAGCGCAACCATAGCCGTTGCAAAATACCAAAGAGGGATATGTTTTTGCAATGCTATATAAGTAAACAACCCAAGTGCAACTGCAAATACAAATTGAAATCTTGAAACACAAAGTATAGGTATTAAAAGAGAAATTACAACCATTACGATTACAACAATCAACTTAGATTCGCTGATTCTCTCACGAGTTGCATAAAAAAACAGCACACCTAATGCAGGGACTAAAACACATGAAACCGTAAAATAATGTACCCCTGACAAATGAAATTCGGAATATGCGTGTGGAACTCCCTGTAAAAATAAGGGAACGTAGCCTAACGTAAATGCCTCAAAAAGAAAGCAACTTGTAGAAATTGCTGTTACTCCACATATCATATGAAAAATTGGCCTTGGATTACAACGAAAACTTCTCCAATGCCCATAACTATCGTGTCCACTACCATAGATCATAGTTAGTCCTTCAAATGTAGCCCACAAAATAGCGTATGCAAAAAACAAACAAATCCATGTCATCAAACTCCATTGTGTTTGAAGATTACTTAGTTTCAAACAAGCAATGCCTTGTCCACCAATAAAAAATACAGAAAACAGACCTCTTAGATGTATCATATTTTTTGTATTTTTATAATCGATATAATATAAGAATATACCTATTCCTATTAGTAAAAGCCCTGCAATCCAGTGCCATTTTAAATAATCAAATAAAAAACTTAGCCAATAACCTATTCCATAAACTAGTATTGCCATAACAATCTCATCCTTCTCTTCCTTATGGGTATATTCCCATTACTTTTATGTATTTATAATGGCTGTCGCTTACTGCGACAGCCATCACTTAAACACTTATAAAGAGTTTTACTATTCTCCTAATCCACTCTCTATTAATTGGATCATAGCTGCTAAAGCTTCTTCCTCATCAGGCCCTTCACAAACAAGTTCAATCTCATCTCCTGCTTTTACACATGCGCCCAATACACTAAGCACACTTTTTACATTCGTAACACCATTATTAAACTCAAAATGTATCGTAGATTGAAATCGAATAGCCATATTACAAAGCATGCCTGTTGGTCTCAAGTGTAAACCAGAAATATTATTAATTACAATTCTTTTCCTAACCACGTATCTCCCTCTTTTCTTTCATTTCCTATTCCTGTACTTCTCCTAATGTTTCTTCTATCTCTTCTTCTGTTTCTTCTAATGTTTCTTCTTCTGCACCTGTTTCTAGTAAATTTTCTTCTGTTTCTTCTTCAGAATCTGATGTTTCTAAGTCTTCTTCTAATGTTTCTCCTTCTTCTTGTGATTCAACAATCACAGTAAAAGGATCACTTAAAACAAATGCAAATGCGTTGCTTGTATTAATTGTGATTGTAGATTCCCAATCTCCTACTTCAAGGAAAGATGTAACATCTACCTTTGGCTGAAGCTCTGCTATATTCAATGTGTCCAAATCTTCTTTTAATCCACGAATCGTAATATTTGTAGTTTCAGGTTCCATTCGATAGGAAAATCCTTCTTGACTTCCTATAAATTCTACTTGTGATTGCGAAACTGCAAAGGAACGTTCAATCAGTGCTTCTACTGTTAATTTCACTGTAATTATTGAATCTTCCGAGTTTAGTAATGTAACTCCTTCTGGTAGAAACTCTTCTAGGTTGATAATTACTTCTCGGTCATCACTTGCACCATCTACACTTAACGCCTCGCTTGGAATTGTAATCGTTGTCATCGAAGCCAAATCTGTAAGACGCCCGATTACATCTATCGTTTTTTTATCACTTTCAACTCCTGTAAATTGGAACCCAGGAGCTGCTGTTCCATCTACTTCAAAATCCAGCGTTAAAACTTTCACTTTACTAATATTTACTGTATATTCAATTTCTGAGTAATTCAATGTTATTTTATCACTAACTTGTAGTTGATTTCCATTTGCATCATAAAATATTGGTTGCACCACACCACTTGTACTTTCTTCTAATCCATCTACATCAATTTCAATCCCTATACTACTAATCAACCCAACTTGTGAAATTGGTCCCTTTACCGTTACTGATTTTGAGTTAAGTACAATATCACTAATTGCATATCCTTCTTCAGGAGTTCCCATAGTATCAACCACTAATGTAAATGGTTTTGTCTGTACATCTTCTACCGTTAATCTTGCCACACTGGTTTTTGCAACTGCATTTATAATTAGATCTTTATTACTTAAAACTTCTACTTTTATAGGCACTGAACTCGTAACCGAGTATAATTCTTCTAAATTAATATAAGCCCGAAAATCTGTTGATCGTATTTTATACTCATCTAATGTTCTAACATCATAAGCAACAGTAACTGTTTGCTTTCCATCTAGCTCATATGTTTTATCAGCAGCTAGCAATATTTCCTCATTTATAACCTCTAAGGGAACTTCTTTTGTCCTAGAAATCTCAGGATTTGAAACATTCACTACAAAGAGCCAAATAAAGAATGCTAAAAAAATAGAAAGTAGCTTAATCGCTATATTATCAGTCAGCTTTTTCTTCATTTTTCCCCTTTCCCTTCCAGATCTTAAATCTCTTATTTTCAACCTTCGGTTTTATACCAATTGCATAAAGTGCTTTTCTTAACGTTTCCGCATCACTCAGTCTTCTAAGAATTCCGCCTTCTACCAAAGACACACGACCCGTTTCTTCTGAAACCACAATCGTCACACTATCTGTTACTTCACTAATTCCTAATGCTGCTCGATGTCTTGTTCCTAATTCTTTACTTACATGATTACTCTCTGTTAATGGTAGATAGCATGTAGCCGCAATAATTCGATTTCCCTTAATAACAACTGCTCCGTCATGTAGTGGAGTATTATGTTCAAAGATATTGATTAGTAGCTGACTACTTACCACACCTTCAATCGCAATCCCTGTATTCCCAATATCTCCAAGAGAAATTTCTTTTTCAATAACAATCAGCGCACCCGTTTTAACTTTAGCCATTTCAAATGTTGCACGCACTAATTCATCTGCAGTTTCTTTAGAAAATCCTTCATTAATTTTCGTATCCAAAATTTCCGAAATCAAATTATTACTACCAAGCTGTTCTAATGCTTTTCTAAGCTCAGGTTGAAAAATAATAATCAAAGCTGTTACAGCTATTGTAGCCGTATTTTCTAAAATCCAGAGAATGATGTCTAAATTAAAAAAAGCTGCAATAATTGAAAATAAAATAATCACTAAAATACCTTTTAGTAAATCCCATGCTTTTGTGTTTTTGATCCACACAAGCAAGGTATATACTAAAAATGCAATAATTATTATTTCTATGATATTCGTTAATGATATCCTTGGCACAAACGACAACCATGAATATAAACCATCAAAAATACTATCTAAGTCAAATCCTAAATTAGCCAAGTTTCACCTCCATCTTATCCACAAATAGTATTGAATTTTAATTATTTTCTCTGTTTTTCCTTGGCTTTTTGTGGATGATTCATCGCTCTTACTGTTACTTCTGTTTTTGATATTGTAGCCTTTGGTACTGCTTTTACATAATAAACATAATCGTCATCTTCATATTGCAAATATTCTGTTCTTGTATAATCTACCGTAAATACCAAAAGATAATACAAGAAAGCAATAATCATTGAAATCGAAAAACCTAGAATCACTTGCCCACTTGCAAATGTTACATCAAGCATAAACCCGCCTAAAAATAAAATTACAAGTTCCATAATTCCACCACAAACAATCGCAATGACCCAAGCATAATCAATCGATAGGTTTCTTAGTAGGGATACACACAAAATACAAACAAAAACTAAAATCATCATAATCAACATGTCTTGATTTCCAAGAATCGCTTCTAGCAATTGTACATATCTTTGTGTAATATCAACTTCTGTGTTATTTGTTAAAACACCTACATTTTGTTTTACATAATTCATAATATAATATATGACAACCCCTGTACTAACAGGAACAACCGCTACGATTCCCCCTGATAATCCCACAAGAATTGGAATTACATATGGAATATTTAACAGAAATGCCATAGGTGTAAGAATCAGCCAAAAACCATCTCTTGGTTGAAAGCTATAATATAACAAACCAACAAGTAAAATCACAATCCCTAGTAACACAGAAACTTCTAAAGAAACTGCCCAAGTATGTCCAATCAATACCATCGATAATACAAATGCTATTAGACCATATGGTAAATATTCACAAATAAAGGAAATCCCAAAAACAACCAAACCATTCGTTAATGTTGCCATATAACCTAGATAATGATTCAGTTGTAAAAGTGCAATAAAGGTTAAGAGGAATTTAAGTCCAAATACAATCACATATGAATATTTTGCATAAAGTGACTTAATCCACTCTTTGCACACCAGTATTGTTTTCATTATGATTTCCCTCCTTTGTCACCCGCTAGCTCTTTTGTTCTGTTTTGAAACTCATATCGTTTCTCTAGTCGTTTCAATTTTGCAATATATACCCTTAGACTGCTTTTTGACATTCCATAACGTTTACTATAAATCAAATATGTGATGCTAAGATAAAAAGCTAAACCTATGATATAACCGAGCACTCCTTGCACTCCATAATTAATCAAATCATTCAGATTTGTAATTTGCAATAGTTCGCCTAAATGATACAATACCCACACACCGATCAATAAGAGCGCACATATGGTAAATGAAAAAAAAGAGCGAAATAAATAACGGCTAATGTAATCACCTTTAAAATGTCTTTTAGCCCAAATATATCTCTTCTCATGTTTTTTTTCAAACATTGCAATTCCTGTCATAAGTTTGATTTTCTCTTCATTTAGCATCTATTTTTCCTCGCTATATTATTACATATAGCGGTATTATATCATATTTTCTAATTTATCGCTAGACTTAGACTTGTTTTTCTATACAAAAAGAACAGAGTATCATGTTAAAGACCAAAGTCCCTCATCATTCTCTGTTCAAATCTTTTGTTATATTGCTTTCGTTAAATTAGTTGTTTGTTAATCTACACTATAGTTAGGAGCTTCCTTCGTAATATGGATATCATGAGGATGACTCTCTTTTAGAGATGCTGCTGAAATTTTAAT
>CAYJKD010000004.1:0-16759 GCA_964370595.1 uncultured Lachnospiraceae bacterium | reverse complement strand
ACCAGTTTCTTGTAATGTTGGAATATTAGATGCACCACAATATCCCATTCCAGAACGAAGTCCACCAAGCATTTGGAATACGGTATCCTCTACCATCCCTTTATAAGCTACTCGACCTTCCACACCTTCTGGAACAAGTTTTTTTGCATCTGCTTGGAAATAACGATCTTTACTTCCTTGCTCCATTGCAGCAATTGATCCCATTCCGCGATAAACTTTATATTTTCTACCTTGATATAATTCAAATGTACCAGGACTTTCATCGCAACCAGCGAAAAGACTTCCCATCATACAAACATTTCCACCTGCTGCAATTGCTTTCGCAATATCGCCACTATATTTAATTCCACCATCAGCAATAATTGGAATTCCATTTTCTTTTGCAACACGATAACAATCCATAATTGCAGTAACTTGTGGAACACCAATTCCTGCAACTACCCGTGTCGTACAAATTGAACCTGGCCCAATTCCAACTTTAACTGCATCAACTCCTGCATCAATCAAAGCTTTTGTAGCTTCTGCAGTTGCAACATTTCCTGCAATTACTTGTATTTCAGGATATGCTTCTTTTATCATTCGTACACAAGTTAATACATTTTCTGAATGACCATGTGCAGAATCCAAAACTACCACATCTACTTTTGCATTAACTAAAGCAGAAACGCGCTCTAGCACATTTGCAGTAATTCCAACAGCTGCACCACAAAGCAAACGACCTTGCTCATCTTTTGCAGAATATGGATATTTAATCTGCTTTTCGATATCTTTAATTGTAATTAGGCCTTTTAAATTAAAATGCTCATCAACGATTGGAAGTTTCTCAACTCTCGCTTTTGCAAGAATTTGCTTTGCCTCTGTTAACGTAATTCCTTCTTTTGCAGTTACTAGGTTTTCAGATGTCATACACTCTTTAATTTTTTTTGTAAAATCTTCTTCGAATTTCAAATCTCTGTTTGTAATAATTCCAACTAACTTACGACCTTCTGTAACTGGAACACCTGAAATACGAAACTTACCCATAAGCTCATCTGCATCTTTTAATGTATGCTCTGGAGAAAGATAAAATGGATCTGTAATAACTCCATTTTCTGATCGCTTTACCTTATCTACTTCTTCTGCTTGCTCCTCAATTGACATGTTTTTATGGATAATACCAATTCCACCTTGTCTAGCCATAGCTATTGCCATTCGATGCTCTGTAACCGTATCCATTCCTGCACTCATAAGCGGAATATTCAATCGAACCTTTTTTGTTAACCAAGTACCCAGATCCACCTGATTAGGTACCACTTGTGAATAAGATGGTACTAGTAGTACATCATCAAAAGTAATGCCCTCGCCAATAATTACACCCATTGTTTTTTTCCTCACTTTCATCTACATCACATAAAATAGTATGTTGCATTTTTTGCATATTTATAACGGTTTAGAGACTAACTCAACACAGTTACACATACTCTAGCAAAAAAGCGCACTGATGTCAAATGATTTTTACATAACTATTTTTCTTGGTGCAACTTGTCGAAATCCTTGGATCAATTTATCATTCGGCTCTAAAATAACTTCTAATGCTGCATTTGAAGATTGGCACATCATTGTATATGTTTTCTCATTTAGATTACCAGAAGAGAAGTCTAACACTTTTGCATTTGGACGTTTATAATCTTTCAAAATGTAAGAATCTGATGGTGCAATCATTTGAACTTCTTCTAAAGTACCTTCCCATGCATTTTTTCGCTTCGTTTTTCCAAAAATTTTATCAACAGAAAATTGATTCCCGATTAACAAATATTCATATTCTACATCTGCATTTCTCTTCAAAAAATACGTTATTCCACCAAAAACCACTGCTACAATCATTCCAATTGTCCCAAATAGCATTGCTGCAAAAATTGCTACTGCTGTCAATCCTCCAGCGATTACAATTAGTAATTTTGCTGATGCTGGTGTCTTTCTTTTTACTAGCCACTCTACATAGTTATCATTCATGCTCTTCTCCATTTCTTATTACAATTCATTTGTATAATATAATTCCATTTCCTTCCATATAGGCTAGTGCTTTGATGTAGATATTCATTTATTAATAGCACAAAATAGAAAGATAGCAATTCAAATGAACTAGCTAACTTTCTATTTTTTAACATTGCTACAGCTTTTTAAACTGCTTTCAATGATTCTACATCATTCCCATTCCACCGCCTGCTGGCATTGCTGGAACATCTTCTTTTATATTAGCAACTACTGATTCTGTTGTCAATAGGGTAGATGCTACACTAGTAGCATTTTGAAGTGCACTTCTTGTCACTTTTGAAGGATCTAAAATTCCCGATTTTACCATATCTACATACTCTTCTTTATATGCATCAAATCCGATTCCAACTTTTGATTCTTTTACTTTGTTAATAATCACAGAACCTTCTAAACCTGCATTTCCTACTATGTGGAATAATGGTGCTTCTAATGCTTTTAAGATAATTTTTGCTCCAGTTTTCTCATCTCCTTCTAAACCATCAACTATCTTCTCTACTTCTTTTGATGCATGAATATATGCAGATCCACCACCAGCAATAATTCCTTCTTCTACTGCTGCTCTAGTAGCTGCTAAAGCATCTTCCATACGTAGTTTCGCTTCCTTCATTTCTGTTTCAGTCGCAGCTCCCACTTGAATCACTGCTACTCCACCTGCTAATTTTGCTAAACGCTCTTGCAATTTTTCTCTATCAAAATCAGAAGATGTTTCTTCAATTTGTCCACGGATTTGAGCAACTCTAGCCGTAATTGCATCCTTTTCTCCGATACCATCTACGATAATTGTATTCTCTTTTTGTATTTTAACTGATTTTGCACGTCCTAATTGATCTAAGGTAACTTCTTTTAAATCAAGTCCTAGTTCTTCAGATATTACAGTTCCACCTGTTAAAATAGCAATATCTTTTAACATTTCTTTTCTTCTATCACCATATCCAGGTGCTTTTACACCGATTACATTGAATGTTCCTCTTAACTTATTAACAATCAATGTTGTTAATGCTTCACCTTCAATGTCTTCTGCTATAATCAACAGCTTAGATCCAGACTGAACAATTTGCTCTAACACAGGAAGTATTTCTTGAATATTAGTAATTTTTTTATCTGTAATTAAAATAAATGGATTATCTAAATTCGCTTCCATTTTATCCATATCTGTACACATATATGCAGATAAATAACCGCGATCAAACTGCATTCCTTCTACAAGTTCAAGCTCAGTTTTCATCGTTTTTGATTCTTCAATTGTAATAACTCCATCATTAGAAACTTTTTCCATCGCTTCTGCTACTAATTCGCCAACCTCATCATCAGATGCAGAAATTGCTGCAACTCTAGCGATTTGCTCTCTACCTTCAATTGGTTGACTCATTGCTGCAATTGCTTCAATTGCAACTTCAGTAGCTTTTTTCATTCCTTTTCGTAAAACGATTGGATTTGCTCCTGCTGCTAAGTTTTTCATTCCCTCATTAATCATTGCTTGTGCTAAAACAGTCGCTGTAGTTGTACCATCTCCCGCAACGTCATTTGTTTTCGTTGCAACTTCTTTTACTAATTGTGCACCCATATTTTCAAATGCATCTTCTAATTCGATCTCTTTTGCAATTGTTACTCCGTCATTCGTAATTAGCGGAGCACCAAAAGATTTATCAAGTACAACATTTCTTCCTTTTGGTCCTAATGTAACGCGTACCGTATTTGCTAATTGGTTTACACCTGTTTCTAGTGATTTTCTCGCGTCTACACCATATTTAATTTGCTTTGCCATTCTATATAGCCTCCTTATTGAATAATTGCTAAAATATCGCTTTGTTTTACGATTACAAACTTATCTGAATCTAATTCTACTTCTGTACCTGAATATTTTGAATAGATTACTTGGTCGCCAATTTTAACTTCCATCTTCACTTCTTTTCCATCTACTAAACCACCTGGTCCAACAGCGATTACCTCTGCTTGTTGTGGTTTTTCTTTTGCTTGCCCTGTTAATACGATTCCAGATTTTGTAGTTTCTTCTGCAACGATCGCTTTTAGCACAACACGATCAAATAATGGCATTAAATTCATTGTATTAATCCTCCTAAAGATTCATAGTTTGAAGTATTTTTTCTATTTACTTCCACACATACTAGTTATACCACTGGTTGTTAGCACTGTCAAGTAGTGAGTGCTAATTTTTTTTCTAATTGATACTATCTTTTTTTCTTAATTCGTATTACAATATTTGTAATAGTTCAATTTAAGATGCTGAACTCTAAATAAACATTTAATGATTGACGAGAGGAGAATGAAATATGGCTAAATTTGGAATCGGAAAAATACTTGCCCTAGGTGCAGTTGCTGGAGTAGCTGCAATTGGAGTATCCTATTACAAAAAGTATCAAAAATTCAACCGCGACTTAGATGAGGATTTTCATGAATTTGAAGGTGCTGATGATACACCCGTGCCTGATAGCACAATGAATCGTAATTATGTTTCTTTACATGCAGACAAAGATGAATTAATTGTTGCTGCAGGCGATATGCTCCATGCTGCTAAAAATGTTGTTAAAGATGCTGCTGCTATCGTTGTTGAAACTACAAAAGAGATGGTATCTGTAGCAACAGATCCTACTAATAACTCGAAGGAATCAGCGAAAGATTTTTCTCAAGAAGTTGACGATGTCCCAGAAGATATGGATATCCTAGAAGATGCTGAGGATACTCTAACCGTTTCAGAAGATGTTGTTGATACGATCGTATCCACAGAAAACCTTACGGAAGAATCTACAATTATTACAGAAGAGGCTGATCCTACTTAACAAAAAAAGAAACCACTCAATCCTATGTTGATGGTTTCTTTTTATATGTCTTTCCATGCTTGTTCTAATTTTTTAATACCTAATTCAATATCTTCTATGGATAAGCTTGCATATCCCAAAACAATCGTTGTTAACTCATTTTTTTTCTCTACAGTAGACCAATGCTTCAATCCATAAACCTTCACACCGTTCTTGTGTGCTTTTTCAATCAAATATTCTTCACTGATTTTTTTCTTACATACTAAAAGAATGTGAGAACCTGCATTTTCACCTAATATCACAAATTCCGGAAGATACTTTTTTATCGCACTCAGTAGTTTTCCTTGTTTATTCTTATAGATTGTTCGCATTCGATTTAGATGTCTCTCAAAATATCCCATAGAAATAAAGCGATAAAGCATTTGTTGATCAATTCTAGATACTGTAGAGGATAAAAATCCTACCACTTCATAATATTTTTCCAATAACTGCTTAGGCAACACCAAATAGCTTACACGAATTGCAGGTGCTATCGCTTTTGAAAATGTTCCCAGATATATAACAGTTCCTACTTTGTCCATTCCTTGCAATGCTGGAATCGGTTTTCCTCGATAACGAAATTCACTGTCATAATCATCTTCAATTACATATCTTCCTTCTTTTGCACTTGCCCATTTTAATAGTTCCATTCTACGTTTAATCGGCATAACAACACCTGTTGGAAATTGATGAGACGGCATTACATAAGCTATTTGAGCATCACTTTCTTCTAATTCTTCTACATTCATTCCTGATTTATCCATTGAAATTGGTATCATTGAATAATTCATTGTTTTAAACACACGAAATGCTTGCATATGTGTGGGATTTTCCATTCCCACTGCAATTCCATCTCCTAGTATTTTTGAAAGTAACATTAAAAGATACTCACTCCCAGCTCCTACGATAATCTGTTCTTTTTCACAACTCACCCCACGTGCTGAATATAAATAACCTTTTAATGCTTCTCTTAATTCAATCTCTCCTTGTTGTATGCCAGATTGAAAAAATTCATGTTGTACTTCACTTAGCACTTCTTTATATATTTTTTTCCACTGAACATAGGGAAAACTATCTAAGTCAATTCCTCTTGGAGTAAAATCAATCATTTCTTCTCGCATTAACTCAGCTACAGAAGGACTTTGAGGAACTATATTCACATGTAATACTTCTTCGATTTGAGCGACAAAAAATCCTTTACATGAAACAGCTTCAATATATCCTTCTGCAACTAATTGGTCATATGCTAATGCAACTGTACTTCTACTTACTTTAAGGTGATCCGATAACTTCCTTGTTGAAGGTAACTTATCACCCATTTTCAGTTTTCCTTTATGAATTTCTGATTTAATTCCATGATAGATCTGATCATATAAATGCTGTGAATCAGTTCCATCAACAGATAACCAAAGCTCCATCATAGTTTAAATGAGCTTTTTAGTGAAACAACACGGTTAAATACTAAATTTTCTGGTTTGCTATCTTTTGAATCAACACAGAAAAAACCATTTCTTACGAATTGGAAACTATCATATGCTTTTGCTTCTGCTAGTGTAGGTTCTACATAGCATTTATCTAAAACGATCAGTGAATTTGGGTTTAAATTCAAACTTCCATCTTCATTAAGTTTTCCTTTTTCCTCATCTACAATATTCTCATATAAGCGGCATTGTATGTTTAATGCAGTACTTTTTTCAACCCAATGAATGGTGCCTTTTACTTTTCTTTCTGTAAATCCAGTACCACTTTTTGTCTTTGGATCATATGTTCCATGTACCACTGTAACATTACCATTCTCATCTGTTTCAAACCCTGTACAAGTAACAAAATACGCTCCCATAAGCCTTACTTCATTACCAGGAAATAATCTAAAGTACTTCTTAGGTGGTATTTCCATAAAGTCTTCACGTTCAATATACAGTTCCCTTCCAAATGGTACCATTCTTGACCCAAGTTCTGGATTTTCTGTATTATTAGGAATTTCTACTAACTCAGTTGTATCTTCTGGGTAATTATCAATAACTAATTTAATCGGATCTAAAACAGCCATAATTCTAGATTTCTTAAGTTTAAGATCTTCACGAATACAATATTCTAACATTGCACTATCTACTGAGCTATTACTTTTTGACACTCCAACTAATTCAACAAACTTACGTAATGCCTCTGGTGTGTATCCTCTTCTTCGTAATGCTGATATAGAAACAAGTCGTGGATCATCCCATCCATCTACAATGTTATCTTCTACTAATTTTTTTATATAACGTTTTCCTGTAATTACATTCGTTAAATATAATTTAGCAAACTCGATTTGGCGTGGTGGATTTACAAATTCACATTCCCTAACAACCCAGTCATATAAAGGTCTGTGATCTTCAAATTCCAATGTGCAAATAGAATGTGTTATTTCTTCAATCGCATCTTCAATTGGATGAGCAAAATCATACATTGGATAGATACACCATTGATCGCCAGTATTATGATGTGTCATATGTGCAACTCGGTAAATAACAGGATCTCTCATGTTGATATTAGGAGAGGACATATCAATTTTAGCTCTTAATACACGTGTCCCATCTTCACATAAACCATTTTTCATGTCTTCAAACAATTTCAAATTTTCTTCTACGCTTCGATTTCTATATGGGCTATCTGTTCCCACATTCTTAAAATCTCCACGGTAAGCTCTTATTTCTTCTGCAGATAAATCACAGATATAAGCTTTCCCTTTATTAATTAACTTTACAGCGCATGCATACATCGTTTCAAAATAATCCGAAGCAAAAAATAAGCGATCTTCAAAGTCCGCACCAAGCCATTTTACATCTTCAAGGATTGAATTTACAAATTCCACCTTTTCTTTTGTAGGATTTGTATCATCGAATCGCATATTAAATTTACCACCATATTTTTTTGCCAATCCATAATTCAATAAAATGGATTTCGCATGTCCTATGTGTAAATAACCGTTTGGTTCTGGAGGAAATCTTGTTTGCACGTGATTATAAACACCTTCTTGGATATCTTGATCAATTTCAACCTCAATAAAATTCTTGGATACTTCCTCTTGTACTTTTGCACTCTCTAATTTATCACTCATAACAATGCCTCCTGTTTTATATCTTTCATTAAATTATAACACAATTCTACGAAAAAAGTCGCAAATTTTTATATTTGCGACTTTTTCAATCGTTACAGCTGCTAACGGGAATCGGACCCGTGACCTCCGCACTACCAATGCGACGCTCTACCGACTGAGCCATAGCAGCATTTACTATTCATAATCGAACAATGAACATAATACCATGTCAACGTTTTTTTGTCAACTATTTTATAGCATCTTTCTTTTAACGATAAAATAAAATAGTATATCACAAATTATTCAAATATAAGGATTTCATGATATACTATTTCACATTTTATATACGAGCTAATTTTTTCTCCATTATCTCACTATTACTACTATGAATAATTGCATTCTCTTTTGTAATTACACCTTCTTTAAACATTTTTATCAAACTTGCATCAAGGGAAACCATGCCCTCTTGTTGCGATGTTGTGATAATACCATCAATCTGGTGAATTTTTGATTCACGAATCATATTACGTATCGCACTATTTAGGAACATAATTTCGAATGCCGGATAAATCCCTCCTTCAATAGTAGGAACCAATTGCTGAGAAACTACTGCTTCTAGCACCATAGAAATTTGCACACGAATCTGTTGCTGTTGATTTGGTGGAAATGTATCAATTATACGATCAATAGAGTTTGCAGCACCAACTGTATGTAACGTAGAAATTACCAAATGTCCTGTTTCTGCTGCTGTCATCGCTGTTTTTATTGTTTCAAAATCACGCATCTCACCTAATAGGATTACATCAGGTGCTTGACGTAGCGATGCCCGAAGCCCTGTAACATAATTATCTGTATCAGTTCCAACTTCCCTCTGTGTAACTACACTTCGATTATGTCGATGCAAGTATTCGATCGGGTCTTCTAGGGTAATAACATGGGCATTCCTATTTCGATTGATCTCATCAATAATACAAGCAAGTGTCGTACTTTTACCACTTCCAGCTGGTCCAGTAACCAATACAAGCCCTTTCGTCATTTTGCTAATATCAATAATTGTTTGTGGCAAATGAATTTTTTGAGGATCAGGTAATTCAAATCGAACCACACGAATAACAGCTGCCAAAGAGCCTCTTTGGCGAAATACATTGGTTCGAAATCTAGCTACTCCTGCTAATGCAAATGAAAAGTCATCATCACCTTCACTATTTACTCGTTCCATTGAGCGATCATCTGCTAATTGATATAACTCTTTAATCAATACATCCATATCATCTGGAAAGATCCGTTCTTTCCCTTCATAGGTAATACTGCCTCCTGCTTTGAAAGAAAACGGAATCCCCGGTACTAAAAATATATCGGCTACTTCCTTTTCAACTGCAAGTTTTAAAATCTCCTCTATATTCATCAAAACATTTCCCCTTTTACTATTTTATAAATCGCCTGTCCAAAGAGGTAATTTCGTATCAATTTCTAAATCCTCTTTGTTTACAACTGACCATTTTTGTACTTCAAGCACTCCATTATCCTCTACTTTTAGTATAATATGAAGTACTTGACCATAGTCCATAGCTATTTCTGATTGTATAACGGAATCTCCTGTAAAAAACTCTGGCATTTTCTCTTTTAAATAAATATCCTTCGTTTTCCCATTCCACTTACTATTATATCCCTCTTTTACAATTTCATCAACTTCTTTCAGAAAAGAAACACCTTGCATATCAACTTCATAGTATTTTTTTACTGAATTCATGTTTTTTTCAGCTAAATTACATTCACCTTATGCACTACTAGCAGATAAAAGACAAAAGGTTGATAAGCACAATACGATGAATATTAAAATCAAAGAGGTAATACCTACATTTACTTTTTGTCTCATCATACCCTCCTATTCCATCTGATCTCTGCTATATTTTGCTGTTTCTATTTGAAGTAAAGCATCTTCTTCAGATGTTTTTCGAATTGTAACAGATGCCTTTTCAAGCCCTCCATCTTTTACAATCGATACATTTCCTTGAAAGCCAAAAGCAGATTCCGATTGTGAAGGAATCCAATTTTCATCCCAATACACTTGAACATAATCTTCATCAATTGTAGCATGCAAATAATTCTGAAGACCCTCTTCTCCTTCTGCTTTCCAGATTTCAATAATCCCTGTAGCGGCTACTACTGCTTTATTCGTATCAGTTGCCTTTTCACTCATTGAATTAGAGCTAACAAATACTTGGATACACACAGTTGTACACATAATAAAGAAAAATACAGCTAATATCATTTCCATCATGAACATTCCGGATTCAGAACCTTTTTTACTATTCATGCAAGGTACCTCCTCCACTTTTTACTGATAAATATAAACTTCCTCCATTTTCACCAGCAGTTTCTATGGTTAATAACTGTCCTGTCATTTCAAATTGAAGGCCTTCACTAGTAATAATTGATAGCCCATCCTCAAGTCCTAATCCATCATTCGGATCGGTAAACAATTCTCGAATCTCTCCGTCATAGTAATAAATCCATGTAACAAATTCGGTGCCATTAATAACCTGTGAAAGCTCTAATACAGAAGTTCCATCCATATCTTTCACTTCTATTGCATCCACATGATCTCCCTGTCGCACTTTATTCGCAATATAATTTAACGCAACACTACCCGTATAGTTTTCTTCCATACGAGCAGATACATTTTCATAAACCCTTCCACCGACTAATACAGTAAAAAGAGCACATAATACAAAAACAAGAAACAATAACATTGAAAATAGCAAATTTGTTGTCTGTCCGCCTGTTGCTTTCTTATTTTTCATCTACATCCTCCTTTACTGCTCTGTTTCCGCAGGCAAAACCGTAATATCCGGCATAACATTGGATGCAAAACCGCTGTAGAAAACGTGGTAGCGATCATAATCAATCTGAATTCCATAATTTTCAGTTAAATATTCTACACTAGGTGGATATCTTCCTTCAATAGCATAACATTGCACCGCAGCACGCCGAATCCCATCTCTTAAAGTATCCATCCCTTCCTCATCTGCTTGACCTGAAAATTGAATCACAGTATTTACCAAAAAATAAGCGGCAATGAAAAATCCAATAATGGACAATCCAAATCCAAAGACTGCTTTGAAATTAATTTCTCTCTTTTTCATCTTTCCCCCTTATCCGATTGTTGATAACACTCCCATTAGAGGTAACATTACCGAAAGGAGTACCAATCCTACAGAAACTGCTAGAACTGCTACAACTGCAGGCTCAAACCGTGCAATCATGTTATCAATAGCAACATCTGCCTCTTGCTCATAATCATTAGAAATTTCTTGCATCACTCGGTCCAAATGTCCACTACGCGTTCCAACCTGAATCATCTGAATATGAAAAGCACTAAACAAAGTCATTTTCTTAAGCGCTTCATAATAACTTTCACCTGCAACCATATCTTCGCCACATTCTTCAATCTTCTCTTTTACCAATGTATTATCAACTAACTCTCCTGCAAGAGCAATTCCTTTTTCAAGCTCCATTCCACTTTGCATAGTAATTGCAAGTACAGAAGCAAAACGTCTCATAGAAACTGCCACTGCAATTTTACTTCTACGTTTAATCCAATTGATAAATTGTTCCACTGCAGCTATTTTTTTATCAAATAGTGTCATGACATAAACGATAGCGATTACGACTACTAATACAGCTGCAATTCCAAGGGCGATTCCACTAAAAATACCACCAAAATCAATAGCAGCTTTTGATACAGGAGAAATTTGAGCACCCAATTGCTCATAGACATCTTCAAAAACCGGCATTACTTGTGTGAATAATACAAATAGTACTGTCAACAACATAAAAATCATAATAACTGGATAAGTTAATGCATTTTTTACCGCTTTAAGTAAACGATATTCTTTATCATAATAAGTTGATAGCGCAAACATCGTTTCCTCTAACGTTCCTGTTTCCTGTCCTAATTTCGCCATGCGAATCACATAGGGCGGGAAAGCATCTTCTTTTTCCATAGCAAGGTAAACTGGCTCTCCAAGTTCAACTTCCTCTGCTAAATTCTTTAGCATCTTACTTTCTTTTTCTGTTTTTGCATCAATGGCCATCATTCGAAAGCCTTCATCTAGCGGAACTGCTGCAGAAAGCAACAGTCCAGCTTGCATACAAAATCCTGACAACTCACGATTGGAATAAATGGTTTCCAAAGTTAGTCCCTCCTCTTA
Source organism: uncultured Lachnospiraceae bacterium (assembly GCA_964370595.1). Taxonomy (GTDB): domain Bacteria; phylum Bacillota; class Clostridia; order Lachnospirales; family Lachnospiraceae; genus Brotaphodocola. The sequence continues at coordinate 4,616 of CAYJKD010000004.1, read as the reverse complement.
ATAAGCATATTTTGCTTGATAATTATTGCCATTTCCTATATATTGAGCAATCGTAGGATCTCCTTTTCCAGATGAAGCAAAAGTAGGATCCATCAATTGCCAATTCACACCATCAAAATATATTACATTATCAATCCAACCAACTGATTCTACATACACATTAATCCATGCATGATACAAATCTCCAGTATATCCAACTACTAATTTTGTTGGAATATTTTGAGAACGAAGCATAGATGTCATAACTGCTGCATAATCGAAACAAATACCTGTTCTAGAAGCCAAAATTTTATCAACTTCTGGTAAATATCCAGATTGTACAGTTGCCGCTTTTTGCATATCATAAGTAATATTATCTGTTACATAACGATAAACTGCTTGAACAACCGCAAGTTCATCATTGATACCTTGTGCAATTTGTGTAGCAGTTCCTACAACCGCACTATTACCTTGAAAATCCACAAATTGATTTGGATATAGGAATGGACGATTTGGATTACTTAACTTCACATTGATATCTTGGCTATAAGCCATCGCATATTGTGTACCAGAAATATTTTCAAATACCTTCACTGAGTATGTTCCATTTCCTTCTGAAAACGGAAATACTTCATAATCTGATCGTGCATTTAAATCATACGTATATACCAATCCAGATTTTGTAACTTGCACTTTAATTTTAGGAACACTCCCCGTATACTTTATCATAACATAACCTTCACTACTATTGGAAGCATCAATTGTAACTTTATCATTTCCAAATGTTTGTGTTCCCGCAGCTGTAGGTGTTAATACAACACCAGACGCTGGTTTATTATATAATGGGATTGCTTCATCTTCAATACTAACTAAATTCCCCACATTTTCTACATTTGCTGTATTTCCACCAAATGGTAAGTCATAGGAATCTCCAATTCCGTATCCTAAGGTAACTGCTGATATTAATGTTGCTGATACAACGGTAAGTGCTAATGGTTTTGCAAACTTCTTCATAACTTTTCCTTCCTTATTAACTAATTAATTTAACCTCTGTCTCACAATTTCGTATGCCAAGACTCCCATAGCTACAGATGCATTTAGCGAGTCAATGGAACCTTTCATAGGAATTGCTGCAGTCATATCACAATTTTCACGGATATTTTTACTAACACCACTTCCTTCGTTCCCTACTACAAGTCCAATTGGTCCAGTCAAATTCAGTTTATACATGGATTCCCCCCCCATGTCTGCACAAACAAACCACAAACCTTCTTTTTTCAATTGTTCAATTGTATTTGATAGGTTGGTAACTTTTGCTACCGGTGTGTAGTTTAATGCACCTGCTGAAGTTCTAGCTACTGTTGCTGTTAACCCTGCTGCTCGATGCTTTGGAATAATCACTCCATGAGCCCCAGCTAAATTAGCTGTTCGAATAATTGCTCCTAAATTATGTGGATCTTCAATTCCATCTAATAAAATAACAAATGGTGGCTCTTCTTTTTCTTTTGCAATTTGTAATATATCGTCTACACTCGCATATGCATATGCAGCTGCAAGTGCTACAACCCCTTGATGATGTTTTGTATCAGACATTTGATCTAGTTGTTCCTTTGGAACAAACTTGATTAAAGTATCATGTTTTTTCGCTTCTCTTGTAATCGTTTGAATTCCACTATCTCGATTACCGTCTAACACATATAGCTTATCAATTGTTTTTCCAGAGCGAAATGCTTCTAACACAGCATTTTTTCCCTCAATTTTCATTTCTTCATATCTCATGACAACACTCCAATTCTTTTCATTCCTAAATGCAACAAATGTATCAATCTTTGATATTCATTTTTCAAGTACAAATATCCCATTAAAGCTTCACAACCAGTAGCCATGCGATAATCAATCATCTTCGCATTTTTAGCTGTAGAAGATGATTTAGCATTACGTCCTCTCTTATAGATCTGCATCTCTTCTTCTGAAAGTTCTTCCATAATAGACTGAATCAGCTTTGCTTGTGTTTCTGCCTTCACTAAATTAGCACTGGCTTTATGCATCTTATTCACTTGCATACTCCCTTGGTTGATAACCTTAGTTCGGATGAGCAATTCATATATCCCATCTCCGATATAAGCCAATACCAACGGTGAATATGTCATCGGTTCTACATCTACCAATTCCAATTCATCTTTCATATAGTTAATCAAATGTGCTACTGAGCCAATGTCTAAATCTTTTTCCATTTGACACCTTCTCTTGTATCTTCTAACACAATTCCCATATCTAATAATTTTTGTCGTATTTCATCTGCCAATTGAAAGTCTTTTCCTTTTCTGGCATCTTGTCGAGCCTGAATCAACTGTTCTACTTCATGATCAATACTTTGTTCGGCTCTTGTCGTTTTTATACCAAGAACAGAACATAAAGATTCGATGGTATCTTTCATCTCTTTAACATACAGAACCGAAGATGTTTCATCTACTGTAGAATTACTTATTTTCACAATTTCAAAAATCGCAGAAATTGCATCTGCTGTATTGAAATCATCCTCCATTGCTGTTTCAAATTTGATTTTTAATTGGTTTTTTTCTAATATCTTTTTTTCTTCGTTTTCTGATATATTTTCTTCTTTTACGACATTTACTAAGTCATTCAACTTATCAACTGCCGTTAAAATTCGCTCAAGTCCATTTTTTGAAGACTCCATAAGTTCGGCACTAAAATTAAGTGGACTACGATAATGTGCACTCAACATAAAGAATCGAAGTACTTGTAAATCAAACTTTTCTCCAACCTCACGGACTGTAAAAAAGTTCCCCGAAGATTTTGACATTTTTTTATTGTCGATATTCAGAAATGCATTATGCATCCAATATGTTGCAAAATCCTTCCCATTCGCTGCTTCTGACTGAGCAATTTCATTTTCATGATGTGGAAATACTAAATCTTCTCCGCCTGCATGAATATCAATTTGATCACCTAAATATTTCTTTGCCATAACCGAACATTCAATGTGCCAACCTGGTCTTCCTTTACACCAAGGAGATACCCAATAAGGTTCTCCATCTTTTTTTGGTTTCCACAATACGAAATCAGAAAAATCTTCTTTTGCATCTTCTCCAGTTACTTTAATCTCTCTAAATCCCGATTGTAATTCATCAATATTTTTTCCTGACAATTTTCCATAGGTTTCAAAAGATTTTCTTCTAAAATAAACAGTTCCGTCTTCAACAGAATACGCATGACCATTTTGAATCAAATAGTCAATCATTGCGATCATTCCATCTATTTCTTCTGTGGCTTTTGGGTGGGTTGTTGCAGGTAATACATTTAAGGAATCCATATCCGCTTTACATTCTTTTATATATCGTTCTGATATTTCTGTTGCTTCCTTATTTTCTTCAATTGCTTTTTTTATAATTTTGTCATCAACGTCTGTAAAATTCGAGACATAGTTTACTTCAAATCCTTTATATTCAAAATACCTTCTTACAGTATCAAATACAATCATTGGTCTTGCATTTCCAATATGAATATAATTATACACAGTCGGTCCACAAACATACATCCGAACTTTTCCTGATTCAATTGGAATAAATTCTTCTTTGCTTCTCGATAAGGTGTTATAAATTTTCATTTGCTCTCTCCACTTTCTTTCAGTCATTGGTTTTCTTTGGACAACCACCACATCCACCACACTCATGTCCCATCATTGTGGTATCATAATAGAGTTCCTTTACACTAGACAACAAAACAATTGCATGAACCGCAACCCCTTCTTGTGCTCCAGTAAATCCTAACCCTTCTTCTGTAGTCGCCTTTATGCTCACTTGTTGCTCGCTAATTTTTAAAGTATCTGCTATATTTTTTCTCATCAAATCTCGATATGGTGCAATTTTAGGTTTTTGTAGTAGGATCGTAGCATCCATATTTTCTATAATATAACCATTCTCTTCTATGAGTTTTCCAACTTTTTGAAGCAAATCAATACTTGATATTCCTCGATACGCTTCATCTGTATCCGGAAAATGTTTTCCTATATCGCCAAGCGCTGCTGCACCTAACAAAGCATCCATAATTGCATGAGTAAGAACATCAGCATCCGAATGTCCTAGCAATCCCTTTTCCCAAGGAATTTCCACGCCTCCCAAAATCATCTTTCTATCTTCTACCAAGCGATGCACATCATATCCTTGACCGATTCTCATAATTTTCTCCTAATTACTCTTTCTACCATATACTCCGTATTATAGCATAGTTCATGACAAATATTAATAATTTTTTCTCATTTCCCTATTATTCTTCTGTTTCACTATATAAAATAGACTTTTCTGTTACATCAAGGGGTCCATATATAACACTTTTCATGATTAAAGCCAATATAAAAGCCCCAATTACATCTAAAACAGAGTGTTGCTTCAAAAAAACAGTAGACATACATATACTAATCATAATAATTAATGAAAGCGTTGATACAATACTCTTCTCCCTCTTACAAATCCGACATACGCCTATATGAATACCTACCGAATTATATGTATGAATACTTGGAAAAATATTAGTATTCGTATCAACGGAATGGATTACTGATACAAGATAAGTAAAAATATTCTCCTCAGAATTCACAATTGGCCTTAAATCTGTTT
>CAYJKD010000003.1:28626-37649 GCA_964370595.1 uncultured Lachnospiraceae bacterium | reverse complement strand
GAAATCCAAACAAAAATACAACTGGCATAAGCATTGGAACATAGCCAAATGCTATAATTACTAATACTGCAGATAAAAGTAACATTGCCAAAGTACTAACAATATGACGAATCGACATAAAAAATGCATTGAAAATCGTCTTTTTTACAGGGTTGTAAAATCTTGCTTGCAATGCAAAAACATATACAAAAATTCCTAAATATATGATTCCAAACCCTGCAAATAATGCAAGAAAAACGGTTCGAATCATCGGTTCACTCACCTCTAAGTGATAAAAGAAATAAATATCAAAACTAATAACTATGCCAGCAACTAGTAAGATTCCCCAAATTATTGTAGATTGCTTAAAGTTATCTCGAAAGGATTTAAAAAATGAACGAAATACACCGCCCTCTTCGTCACGAACCAACTTCAGTGTCACATAATACACTGCTGTAGTACTTGCTCCAATCGTTACAATTGGAATGCAACAAACAAACCATAGTACATTCAAAATCATAAGATCGAAAAATTTACCAATAAATCCCCATACTTTATTATCATAATTAAAAAAATTTGAAAACATAATATATCCCCTTTGTTGTAATCATTTTCTACAAATAGCAATACTATCCCTATGCAATACTTTAGCAAAGACGATTATACCTTAAATCTTAAAAAAATGATAGTCTTATTCCTAATTTTATAGTAGACTAGTACTAATGATTTTTTCAAAATAAAAATCAGATACAACAATATTTAATAAAGGAAGTATTTGCGATGAAATTAACACATGATAACAATGACTATTCACAAGATGACTCTTCTTATATCACACGCACAGAGCCTAAAACTGAAAAAGAAAAACTAAAAGAAATGTCTGGAAAGGAGAAATTTCAATACATTCTTGCTTACTACAAGTTCCATATAATTGGAGTTATTGTTGCAATTCTTGCACTTGTGCAAGTGGGACAAATTATGTATCGAAGTACCTTTGAAAATGTATTTCACATAACTTATCTCAATAGCTACTCCGATACACCTATAGATGAAACACTGATTACAGAAGATTTTGCAAGTTTACAAAATCTTACAGAGAAAGAGTACATGACTACAGAGTCTGCTTTTTTATCATTAGATGATAATCATTCTGAAATGACAATGGCAATGACTCAGAAGTTATCTGCTCAAATTGCTACACAAGCCATTGATGTAATGATTAGTGATGAAGAAATGTTTCTATACTATGCCCAATTATCTGGTTGTGCAAATCTAGAAACGGTGCTCCCATCTGAACTTTATAAAAAAATTGAGGATCGCATTGTATTTGCGCCTGGGGAAGATGGTGTACAATATCCTTGTGGTATAGACCTTTCTGGAACACCTTTTGCCGAAGCGTCTAATTTAGCGCAGACACCACCCTACTTTTTTATCCTTGTCAATTCAAAACATATAGACACTTGTATTGATCTCCTTGGATATATTTTTCCGTAACTAGTTGAAATCCCAATGCTTGCACTACCCTTGCAGAGCTTTGGTTTTCATGAGCAATCACTGCACAAATCGGTATATCCCAGTAATTTTTTCCATATTGCAAAATCATGCTACAAGCTTCTTTCGCATAGCCTTTTTTTCGAAATGGAGAAAATACATGATAGCCTAAATCAAAATAATCCACTTGATTCCAAGTGATAATATTCGAGAAACCGACTTTTCCAATTAAAGTGTCGGTTTCTTTTTCTATCACTGCCCAGATTCCATATTCCCACTGTCTATATTGGTTGTTGATATAGTCTGAAAGACGATCTTCTGATAAAAATAACGCTTCTGATTGTTTTCCATCTAATTCTTCTAACATGAAATTTGCATCTTCCTTCACAAATTCTCGAATTTTCAATCGAGACGATTCTGCAATCCTCCATGGTTTTCCAAGTTGTCTTCTGGCAATCCGTTCTAAAAATTCCTGAGAAGGATTGCAAGTTCCAATTAAAAGATGCTCTACTGGTAACCATATATCCGCCTCAAGAGTTTCCTGATAACCGACAACAACCCTACCTGCTGCTTTTGCAGCTAGTAGGGTTTCTCTTTCATCTGAAATAGTAACTGATACGACACTATCATCTACATTAACTTCAAATATATGTATCATATTAGCAAGTTTCTGGCTCTTCATATTCGCCATCAAATGTATCTACTGTGACGCTTTTAATTTTTTGTGTTTGGAGTGGACGATCATTATAATCAGTTTGTGTATTAGCAATCGTATCCACTTCTTCTAATCCTTCAATTACTTTACCAAACCCTGCATAAGCACCATCTAAATGTGGGGATGTTTCATGCATGATAAAGAATTGTGAACCAGCTGAGTTTGGCATCATAGATCTTGCCATAGATAATACACCTGGCTCATGTTTTAATTCATTCTTAAAGCCGTTTTGTGAAAATTCTCCTTTGATAGAATATCCTGGATCTCCTGTACCATTCCCATCTGGGCATCCACCTTGAATCATAAATCCACGAATGACTCTGTGGAAAATCAGACCATCATAGTATCCTTTTTTTGCTAAGCTAATAAAGTTTGCAACTGTGTTTGGAGCAATTTCTGGGTAAAGCTCTGCCTTAATCACAGCTCCACTTTCCATTGTAATTGTAATTTCTGGATTTCTCATTATTTGGTTCTCCTTTTATCTATAAAATATCTTTCACACTACTATATCACTACTTACAAAAAAACTCAAGAACAAGCTCATTAACAAACTGTTCACATTTCATTCAAAGAATTGTTACAGAAGCAACATAATATCTTCACGATATTTCATTATAATGAACTTACAAACAACAAACAGTTGTTTTCAAAAAACTTATAAGATTTTTTTCATAATACTCGAGCCAGTAATGTAAATTACTGGCTCTCCTCCCTTTTAAGGAACGTTTTAAGGTGCAGCCCCATGACTGCACCTTTTATATTGACCGGATTTTCTTATCGAAGGATAATATAAATCGTATATCCTACATACATCAGTAGCATAACGATTCCTTCAACACGACTAATTTTTTCTTTGCTTCGACACATTACAAATGTGATTAAACTAGCTACAACTAAAAAACCAATATCAAACACATTATCCATTGCAACATTGATTGGACTCACAATTATAGATGTTGCTAAAACTAATAGAATATTAAAGATATTCGAACCAATTACATTACCAAGTGCTAGCCCATTCTCCCCTTTTCGAGCTGCAATCACAGAAGTTACAATTTCTGGTAGGGAAGTTCCCACTGCTACGATTGTAAGACCTACCAGTGATTCACTTAATCCAAATTCAATTGCAATATCACTTGCACTTTCTACAACTAAATCTCCACCGAATACAATTGCTGCTAAACCACCTACAATATACACCAAACATAAAATTGGGTTTAATGTTTTATATTCTTCATCATTTTCTAAGCGATTGACTAATGCATCACGAATTGTAGCCCCTACGAATATAAAGAAGAATATAAGTAAAATCCCACCTTCAATCGCTGTAAGTTTAAAATCAAGAAGCATCATAACCATTAAGAGCACTGCAACAAAAACAGATGCAAAGTAATCCCAACGAAGCTTTACAGCAAATGGCGATATTACTCCACACAACCCTAATACTACTAACAAATTCAAAATATTTGAACCCACTACATTACCTAGAGCAATATCATTATTTCCAGCAATTGCTGCTGTTGTACTCACTGCTAATTCTGGTGCACTGGTGCCAAAAGCTACTATGGTCAGTCCCACAATTATACTGGGAATTCTAAGTGATTTCGCTACAGATGAGCTTGCCTCCACAAAATAATCTGCACCTTTTACTAGTAAGATAAACCCTATTAATAAATACACATATGTCATACTTTTTTTCCTCTCTTTCCTTACTGAGTATACTTATTTTTTCTATTGCTGTCAAGAAAGAATAGATGTACGCATTTTTTAGAATTAAGATTCGCAATTACAATTTTATATTTCGCAAATAGTTTGTTTACATAATTTCAAAAAAACGAACGCCCTACATGAATAAATGGGCAACCAATCTCTGTTTTTTATCAAAATCAGGTATCTTTGCCCATTTATAGATGCACCGTTTGAACAGTAACAATTTTCCTTGCTATTTCAATTAATATATTCTTTTTCTCGCATATTTTCCATTCCTATGATATGATATAAGTAGTTAACTGTAATCGATATTCAAGAAATGAGGGTTATTCATGCCAGGTTTTACAACGCATTATATTCTCGGTACTAAAGCGTATAATGCACTACCAAATAATCTAATCAAATATACAATTGCAAAGCACCGTTGGCTCTATCAACTGGGACTTCAAGGGCCTGATTTATTTTTCTACTATATTCCTATTTTAAGGCATCGAGATTACCGTAATGTAGGTTCTTATATGCACGAGCATCATATTAGAGATTTCTTTTCTTGCTGCTTCAAACATATCTCGGTAATCCGTTCTCGCCAGCAACGCGAACAAGCTTTGGCTTATGTTTGTGGTTTTTTATGCCATTATGTATGTGATTCCATTTGCCATCCTTATGTGTATGGAAGAATTGGACATGACATTAAAAACCCTACTGCATATACTCACGGGTTACACGCACAATTAGAAAACGATATTGATGCTATTTTGCTTATGAAATACAAAAAAAAGAAACCATCTGAGTTTAATCAAGCAGCTACTATATGCTTAAATGGAATGGAAATGCAATTTATCAGTCGCTTTTTATCCGACTGCATTAATGAAACATTTTATCCCATCACACCTGAAAATAACTTCAAACTAAATCCTGCTATGGTGCATCGCTCCATTTTAGGCCTTCGTTTTGGTTGCCGTACATTGGCCGATCCCCAAGGGCGAAAACGAGATATTCTTGCATTTGCAGAAAATATCATATTAAAATCACCAATTGCTGCTAAAAAATTAGTTACAGACGAAATTGCAGATTTAGATAATAGTTTGAATTTGAATCACGAAACTTGGTGTAATCCCTGGGATACTCGTTTGGCTTCAAAAGCTTCTTTTTTGGATCTCTTTCATCAATGTTTAATTAAAACAACCAATATCTTTACTTTAATCAATGTTTTGATGGTGCACCAAGCAGAAACCAATGATACTGATTTAGACCGTTTGCTTGATGAAATTGGTTCCTATTCCTATCACAGCGGATTATATGTTGCAGATTAGCTCTTTTTAATAAATAGAAAAATCACAGAGGAATTTTTGAAATCTCCCTGTGATTTTTTTATTTAATATATAATCTGTAATCCATCTTTCATTACATAATGAAGCTGTTGACCAATTTTAGTCATCCAAACCTTTGTTTCTGGTGTTTTAAAAGCACCACTCGTATTAGACCAAAGCCAACCTGGAGTCGGCCAAAGACAAATATCTGGATCGATTGCTTGATAAACAGATTCTCCAACACCATCTTGTCCATGATGTGCCATCTGCACGATATCTGATTTTAATTTCTCAGCTCCTACTTCTGCAAGAAGACGCTCTCCACCTTCTTCCGCTAAATCCCCAAGAAACAAAATTGATTTTTGATTTACCGTTGCTTTATATACAATACTTGCATTATTTCCTTTTGGCTCTCCGATTTCATATCGACTGTTAAGCACTTCAATTGTCACATCATCTACTTGGATTATTTGACCCTTTGATACTGGGTTCAACATTTCTACTGGTAACCCTTGTAAGGTACCAATCAAACTATTCGCCATACTGGCACCATGAGGATCATTGGTTGTATACCAATCAGGCGTTGCCAATGAATAATAGATATCGTCAATGGTTATCCCTTTTCCTCCATCTTGTAAAATACTATAAAGTGCACCTACATGATCACCCTGTGGATGGGTAACAAGCCAAGCAGCTACTCTTCCGCCTCGTAACTTAATCTCATTTGCTAATGCATCTCCATCGGTTCCTAGTCCACCATCAACAACAATTAAACTTCCACTGCTCGTTTGTAGAATCATGGATAGAATCTGATTATCTGTTTGCGATGGCAGCATTGTTAGAGATGCACCGCCTAAAATCGGAGCTGGTTGTAATCCCTGTTCCACCACAGTTTCGATGTTACCATATATTGCTGGTCCAGTAATCTCTGGTTGCCCACCAACTACAATAGGAGCTTTTGTAGCTTGATTCGCTTCAGAACTTGGACTTTGCGTTGTAACCATATTTGCATATGCAACTATGCTCGGTTCTTGTAGCAAGCCCAACATAGTACCTCCTACTGCAAAGCTGAATACGCTTATTGCAAAAAATTTTGCCACTTTTTTATTAATCATAATTCTTTTTTCCCTTCTACTTTCTTCTTAGCTATTCTACCAAACAGTTGCATTTCTGCATAGTGGATTTATAAAAATGTATGAAAAAGTCAGAAAAACTTCAGACTTCTGATGAAACAATAAAATGAATTACAGTTGCAATTTTCCCAATCCTATGCTATCATGTTCAATATCAAAACTTTTACACTGTTTTTTGAACACAAGGAGGCTTTTATGAATTCTACACACAAGCAAGATTCTCTTCCACTTAGGAAGCAAATTGATATGATTACTACTGTGATTCCATTTCTGATGATTCTAGGTCTATGTATCCTATTTGTTTTTTATCCAGAAGATTCTTCTCTATTATTAGAGAATATCCGTACTTTCATCGGTGAAAAATTTGGTGGTTATTACCTCGTACTAGGTTTAGGTGTATTTTTTTGTTCCTTCTTCTTATGCTTTTCCAAATATGGCTCTATTAAATTAGGAAATATTGAAAAACCAGAGTATTCTAATTTCAAATGGGGATCTATGATGTTTACCGCTGGCTTAGCTGCTGATATCATTTTCTATTCATTTTGCGAATGGATTTTATATGCTACAGACCCTTACGTGCAAGGTCTAGGCAATGTCAATCTTTGGTCTTCCACCTATCCCTTATTTCACTGGGGACCCATTCCTTGGAGTTTCTATTTAGTGTTAGCTGTATCATTTGGATTTATGCTCCATATACGAAAACGTCCAAAACAAAAATACTCGGAAGCTTGTAGACCGATACTTGGGTCACATACCGATGGATTACCTGGCCGTTTTATTGATTGTATTGCAATCTTTGCTTTACTCGCTGGAACTGCTACTACTTTTTCCCTTGCTACCCCTCTTCTCTCTCTCTCCATCAGCCGACTATTTGGATTACCAGAAACTACAGTTTTAACTCTAGTGATCTTATTGGTTGTTTGCTGTATTTATACTTGCTCCGTTTACTTTGGAATGAAGGGAATTGTTCGTGCAGCAGGGCTATGTATCTATCTACTATTTACTATCCTGCTCTATGTTTTACTATTTGGCGGAGAAACATTATTTATTCTTGAAAATGGTATTATGTCTCTGGGAAACTTAGCGCAAAATTTCCTTCAACTTTCTACCTACACAGATCCTCTTCGTGAAAATAGCTTTCCACAAACTTGGACAATTTTTTACTGGGCCTATTGGATGGTTTGGTGTGTTGCAGCTCCTTTTTTCATTGGGAGCATAAGCAAAGGGCGTACAATCAAACAGGTTGTGCTAGGTGGATATGGATGGGGATTTCTTGGAACCTTCATCTCCTTTATCATTTTAGGGAACTATGGATTAGGATTGCGTGTTCATAATCGTCTTGATCTTGTTTCTTTCTATGAGCAATCTGGCAATATTTATCATTCGGTTTTGGCACTAATCGATACATTACCAATGCCTCAAATTTTTCTACTGATACTTATTTTATGTATGATAGCTTTCTACTCTACATCCTTTGATTCCATTACATTAGTAGCATCTGCATACTCTTATAAAAAACTTGATGTAACAAAGGAGCCACATAAACGTGTAAAACTATTTTGGGCAATATTTTTAATTTTACTTCCACTGGCATTACTTTTTTCTGAAAAATCCATGGCCAATTTACAAACTGTTTCTATCATTGTAGCTTTTCCTATTGGATTTATTATACTTTTAATTATTACTAGTTTTTTTAAAGATGCCAATGCTTATTTAAAAGAACAAGACAAATAATTGATTATATTTTCAATGTTTATTGCACAAAAATCGTGTAGCAACATTAGTTGCTACACGATCAAGTCTAACTTATTGAGGGCACTCAGTATCAGTGCTTTTTTATATTACTTCTCATCCTTATGTGATTCTGCAATAATATAGATCGGCCGATCTTTCATTTCATTGAATAAGATAGATAAATACTCTCCAATAATTCCAATGATTACAAATAATATAGCAAACATAAAACACATTACCACAACAATCGTTGCATACCCACTAGGTGCACCTTCGTATGTGAAAAATGTATAGAACATAATTATCACTCCTAAGAGAGCTGCAAAAACACCTGCATAGATACCAAGTCTTAGTGGAAGATTCGAAAAACACATAATCGTATTGATTGAAAATGCAAACAATTTCCTTATGCTATACTTACTCTCTCCTGCTACTCGATCATTTGCTTCATAGCATATTGTAGTGGATGCAAACCCAATATTTTGTACGTAACCTCTTAAAAATCTTACTTTTTCACGATAATTTTCTCTCAAAACATCTGCTGCTTTCTTATCAATTGCAAAGAAATCTGAAGCATTTGGTTCAAACTTTACATCAGATAAGTGGTTTATCACACAGTAGAAACCTGCAGATGCTATATTTTTAATCCAACCTGCAGAGCGGTTTTTCGTTCTTATCATAGTAACTACTTGATATCCAGATTCAAATTTTTCTATAATCGACGGAATATATTCTGGGGGATGTTGAAGGTCTGCATCCATACAAATAATTCCATCGCCACTTGCATGATCAATTCCTGCAATCATAGCTGCTTCATGGCCAAAATTTCTTGAAAAAGAAAAATATTTTACATTTTCATTTTCTTGTGCAAATGTTCTGAGAAGATTCAAGCTCTTATCCCTACTACCATCATTTACAAATATCAACTCATAATCCCAAGTCAAATTATTT
>CAYJKD010000003.1:4036-28616 GCA_964370595.1 uncultured Lachnospiraceae bacterium | reverse complement strand
ATTATTTAAAATTGTTTTTGTCGTTTGGTAGAATTGTGGTAAAGCATCCTCTTCGTTATAAACGGATACTACAATTGAAAGCAATTTTTTCATCAGATTTCCTCATTGTCTACTTGAATTTTAATAGAAGAATGGGCTGGAACTCGTTGTTCTTTCGGTGGAAGTTTTAAATAATCCCCATAAGTGAGGTGTAATACTTCATGCCACCCTGAAGGAATCATTAATTTTGTATCACAAAATTGGGCATCTTCTACATTCTCACACCAGCTATTCTTTAAAATCACATAAAGATAATCCGGTTGATAGTTACTATAATAATAACGAGAAGTTACATTATTTTGATACCTTCTAGATAACCTTTCTTGTATTTTATACAATACTTTCATCGGAATTAGCTTTCCAATTCCTGCTAATAATCCGACTGCAATTTTGTGAAAAGGAGTATATTTCTTCATATCCAATTCAAATCGGTGTCCCATTGCTGCTCCATATATGATTTTTTGTTGTAATAATACTAGATTACTTGCTAATTTTCCATCTGGCAATCGATCCATAATAAAAAGATCTACCCATAGATGATTTAGCTTTCCATCATAGTATTTCATTTCATTATTATCGTCATGGACTTTACTAGCTTTATAAATAATTCTTGGAGTAAAATCATAAAATACCGTTCCGTTTCTTAAATCTTCAGGACATAAAAGCTCCATCGTATCTGGAAGTTCCTGCCTTACCACCTTTTCAAAACGCTCATAATAATCTCTCGTAAATGCAATATCTGCATCGTCATCCCAGGGAATAAACCCTTTATGACGAATTGCTCCAATTAAAGTACCTGCATCTAATGCATATTGTATCTTATATTTTCTGCAAATTCGATCTACTTCCAATAATATTTTTAAATTTGCATCATGTACGTGTCTTAAGTCATATTCCATGCTCAACAATCCTTTACCGCATCATGGATGGTTTTAATCATATAATCAATCATCTCGTCTGTCATTCCTGGGTATACACCAATCCAAAATGTATCTTCTAAAATTTGATCTGTAACTGCAAGATTACCTACCACACGGTAGCCTTTTTTCGCTTCTCTCATTTGATCAAAGCAAGGATGTTTTACAATATTACCTGCAAATAACATTCTCGTTTGAACACCATGTGCCTCTAAGTATGGCACAATTTTATTTCGATCTGTTCCCTTTTTACAAGTCAATAAGAAACCAAACCAGCTTGGTTTTGAATCTTTACAAGCCTCAGGAAGAATGAAATTCTCTTGTAGCTGTTCAATCCCTTGATAAAGTCGTTGGAAATTATAGCGACGGCGTTCCACAAAACTTGGAAATTTTTCAAGCTGCGCACAGCCGATTGCTGCCTGCATATCTGTAGCTTTTAAATTATAACCAAAATGAGAATATACATACTTATGGTCATATCCCATTGGTAATAGACCGTATTGTCGATCAAATCTATGGTTACATAAGTTATCTTTTCCAGATGGACAAACACAATCCCGTCCCCAATCACGGAATGAACGAACAATCTTATGTAGTAGCGGGTTATCCGTATAAACAGCGCCTCCTTCTCCCATTGTCATATGATGTGGTGGATAAAAACTTGATGTTCCAATATCTCCAATGGTTCCTGTTAATCGCTCTGTTCCCTCCCATGTGTATACACTTCCTAGTGCATCACAATTATCTTCAATTAACCATAAGTTGTATTTTTCACAAAATTCCTTTACTGCTTTTAAATCAAATGGATTTCCTAATGTATGAGCGATCATAACTGCTTTCACCTTATTTGAATAAGCTTCCTCTAACATCGTTATATCGATATTATATTGAGGAATCGTAACATCTACAAATACTGGAATTGCACCATATTGAACCACTGGTGCAATGGTTGTTGGAAATCCTGCTGCTACTGTAATAACTTCATCTCCTGGACACACTTGTCGGTCACCAAGCAGTGGTGAGGTCAATGCCATAAATGCATTTAAATTAGCAGAAGACCCAGAGTTAACTAAAGAGCAATATGAAACACCTAAATATTTTGCAAACTTATCCTCAAATTCATCTGTATACCGCCCTGAAGTCAGCCAAAACTCTAGAGAACTGTCCACAAGATTAATCATTTCCTCTTTATCATAAACGCGAGAAGCATAAGGAATTCTATCTCCTTCTTCATATGCTTTTTTTCCATCCACATGAAATTGTTGACAGTATTCTCCCACTAACTTTAGTATCTCTTCTCTCGCTTCTTCCATCGTCTTTCCCATAAATATCTCCTTTAAAACTCTCTGATTTGTCGGTCTGTCACCTCAAGTACATCGACTCCGTCTGCATACACTTTTGACCATTCTACGGTCTTTGTAATCCCTTGTTTAATACTCCACTTCGGTTTCCAGGAAAATTTCACTTTTATCTTAGAGCAATCTAATTTCAAGAAATTTGCTTCATGAGGACCTTGATCCCTTTGAATTCCATAATTTATATTAGAGCCCCATGCTTCACAAAATAGCTTTGTTAGTTCTTCTGTTGTTATACAATCAATGTCGTCTGGTCCCACATTGTAATATCCTTGATAAGATAAATCTTCGTACTGCTTTCGAGCAATCAATAAATATGCTTCTAATGGTTCTAACACATGTTGGAACGGGCGAATAGAATCTGGGTTCCTAAGCAGAATGGTTTCTTGTTTCATTGCTGCCCTTACACAGTCTGGAATAATTCGATCCACAGCAAAATCGCCACCACCGATGACATTTCCTGCTCGGGCGGTAGAGATTGCACACCTTCCATCGGTAAAAAATGACTTTTGAAAGCTGTGTGTTATAAGTTCTGAACAAGATTTACTATTAGAGTATGGATCATATCCATTTAGAGGGTCATTCTCTCGATATCCATATTCCCATTCTTTATTTTCATAAACTTTATCTGTTGTCACATTAAGAAAGGATTTTACACAAGCATATTTTCGTACACATTCTAATATGTTCACTGTTCCCATGACATTTGTTTCATACGTTCCGACTGGATCTTTATACGATTCTCTAACCAGTGGTTGTGCTGCCAAATGAAGTACAATTTCTGGTTGTACTTGCTCAAAGACTTGATTCAGATGATGGAGATCACGAATATCTCCTATTACTGAATTCATTCGATGGCTCAAATCTAATAATTCAAAGAGCGAAGGTTTCGTAGGTGGCGTTAGTGCATATCCAGTTACATCTGCACCAGCTAACAATAAAATTCTGCAAAGCCATGCCCCTTTAAAGCCAGTATGCCCTGTTACTAAAACTCGTTTTCCTTTATAAAATCCCAAATTATCCATGTATTTACTCCCAAATCTTCCATGGCGCTTTTCCCGACTGCCATAAATCTTCCAAGTGCTGCATTTCTCTTTGTGTATCCATACACTGCCAAAATCCATCATGGTAGTAGGACATCAATTGCTGATTTTTTGCTAATTGTTGCATAGGATCTTGCTCAAATATCGTTCGATCATCTACTAAATAATCAAAAATATCTGGATTTAATACCATAAAACCACCATTGATGGTAGATCCGTCATTGGATGCCTTTTCTCTAAAAGAACGCACTACATTATTTTCATCAATGTCTAGTACCCCTTTTTGTTGTCCAATATTTATTGTTGAAATAGTTGCTGTTTTTCCATGGGCCTTGTGAAATGCTTCCAAGGCTTTTAAGTCCACATTTGATACACCATCTCCATAGGTCAACATAAATGTTTCTCCATTCAAATATGGCTGAACTCGTTTCACTCTTCCGCCTGTCATGGTATGGATTCCAGTATCTACTAATGTAACTTTCCAAGGTTCTGAATAATTGTTATGGACTTGCATTTCATTTTTTGAAAGATCAAATGTAACATCTGATGTATGAAGGAAATAATCTGCAAAAAATTCTTTCACTACATATTGCTTATATCCTAAACATATTATAAATTCATGGTGTCCAAATT
The DNA here is from genome assembly GCA_964370595.1 of uncultured Lachnospiraceae bacterium. Lineage (GTDB taxonomy): Bacteria > Bacillota > Clostridia > Lachnospirales > Lachnospiraceae > Brotaphodocola. The sequence continues at coordinate 24,629 of CAYJKD010000003.1, read as the reverse complement.
GAGAGTAATATTTCATAATATGCCACATAATCGGACGCTCTCCAATCTCAATCATCGGTTTTGGTTTTAAATGACTCTGCTCGCTAATACGAGTTCCTAACCCTCCTGCAAGTATTACAACCTTCATCTGTTCTCCTCCTAATCAATTTGAAAATACATTCCATTGATTTTCCTTTAGTATTGTTAATGCATTTCGAATCAAAGCTCCACTATTTTCTTGACTTTTCCGATAATCAAAATTTTCTCTTAATATTTCATCACTATGCTCTTCAAAATTCAAAGCAATTTCTTCCATTTTATCAAAATTTTCTTTCCTATATTTTGCTTTATTTAATTCATCATAATTTGTATAAAATTGCCCACACAATAAAATTGTGGTAAATAACAAGATGATAAATTTTTCCCATCGAAACTCCAACTTCTTCCATGCAAATGCAAATGTTAATAAGATTCCTAAAATCCCTACTTGGTACTGTAATGCATAGCGAGAACTCATTCCATAATCATCATTTAAGAAAATATAGCGAGATAAAAATACGATGAGATGATTTCCGATTCCAGATAGCAACAATAAACCTGGAAGTATGGATATTTTCATAATTTCTAACTTGATGAGTAGATAGCCAGCAAGTAAATAACCAACGATTACTAATAATCCAATACCATAAATCATCTCTATGGATAAGATTCCTCTACTACCTAAATTCCAAATCGATTCTACCCCTACAATAGCAGAAGCAAAGGATTTGATTATAAACTTAGGGAAAAATGTAATATCTTGAAAAATCGCTTCGAATACCCCAATATCAACGGCACCTGCATGGTCCTCAATCGCATAGGCAGAACTAAGCAAATACAAAAACAAAGAGCCAGTAACTGTAATGCACCCAACAAACCAATAACTGCGTTTCTTCTGATATTCATAAATAATCTTTAAATTATTTCCATTTTTTTTGTTTTCTTTTTTCTTTTCATTTAGCATCAATACTGTTAAAAGATAAAAAATTGTTAAATTTACAAGATATACGATACTATAAGGTCCCGCAACTAAAAATGTAATTATAATCGGAAGACAAATTAGTTTAACACGATCAAATCGTCTTTCTTGACGTTGTGCAATATAATCATAAATATCATAATGATAAAAAAACAGCGCCATTGCCCAAAAATGCACCCACCCAGTTCCGTTGGTAAGCATTTCCCATTTATTAAGGTTAAAAATAACAACCATAAAAATAAAAATCCATACAAGACTCAAATTTTTTCTATAACTATGCCTTGCTAAAATTGCTGCCATAAAACCAAGTCCCAAAATTCCAAGTATCAAATCAAATGTTGTACTATAATCAAAAAATGTAATATTTATAATTCTACCAAGGTAATTAAGTGGGATTCTTGTTTAAATATCTGGAACAAAAAAATACTGTGGGTCCCAAACATCTGGCAAATAAGAGTTAACAATTCTAATATAGTCCGTATAAATCACATCACTAGTCGCTTGAAACACGTATAAAATGCAAAAGATTACCCCCATTATAGGAAGGGCTATAATCAAATTCCATTTATATTTCATAAGTTCCTCCTCTTAAATAAGCAGATATTGAGATAATACCACAACTACAATACTTATTCAACTATACTAATTTGCTGTCACTTCAAGAATTGTAGCTAAATTTCTATCTCCTCTTTTTTCAATTGCATCTTCAAAGTAGAAATTAGTACAAATTTTCAAAGTTATCAATTCATTTGGATTTGCAATAATTTGTGTACTTGCCTTATTATCCTCAATCTGAATAAAGGCAACTGGCTTTTGCTCCTGATAAACATAAATCCACTGCTCGCCCGAACTTTGACCTGGATAATAAAAATCCATTTGAACAATACCACTGGCACCTGCCATCACTTGGATTTCTGCCTCTTCTTCCATCCATCCATCTTCATAATATCCATAAACACTATTTAATTTCATACTTCTTGCAGCCTGAGTAATATCTTGAAATCCATTATATTTAGGATCTTCTCGTAAAACTAGCATATCTGGTTTTACGAGTCCAATTTCTCTAATATCATCAATATGAATCACTTGTAACCCTTCTGCTTTTCCCTCTTTATCAAATACTTTAAAAAATGTATTTGCTGTAAACTCACTCATCTCATAGGTGTTACCAACAATATAAATTGTCTTATCAAATATCTCATCCCCGTAACGTCCGTATGTTTCTTCTGCCAAAGAATTATACCTTGCTTGATTCGGCCACAGATACACATGCTCATATTGATTTCTATAATGAAGCTCTACAGGTATCATAAATGCCCCATATAAAGTAAGCATAATAAGGTATGGAAATGCCATAATCCATCTGCCCTTTTCCACCATTCCCTCTACCATGATTCCGTACATCCAAGCAACGAATAGCAATGCTGCTCCAAATGACACATATACCCAACGTAGTTCTACTCGAATTGTGACACTTGAACTTAATATACAGCCACCAATAAAACATATAAATAGTGTCGCAACCATCCATCCTTGCTTTCTTATTTCTTTTACCTGTATCATTCTTACGATAAAAGAGATTACGAATAACAATAATAAAACATTAGCTGCTCCAATACAAATAACAATCATAATTGGCGTATTGGCAATATTTTCTCCATTGAGGTGTTCTGGACCTAAATTCAATCCAAAAAGATAACCGATTTGCTCCATTACATATGTCATTATACTTGTAATCGATACCGTATCCATGACTTCTGTACCACCAGTTCCTGCTGGTTCTAAGGTTCCAATTGTAATATATCGCACAAAGAGAATCGCTAGTAAGACACCGAATGCACTTGCATAATAACAGATCCTTTTCTCTTTTCTAAGCACTGCTACTAAAATAAATAATGGAAATAGTACCATGTAACGTTCATGGACAAAGCAGATTACAAAATATAAACTACATGCTAAAAAGTAGCGATTCCATCCTTTCACTTCCTTTTGCGTCAAGTATTGATACAAAAAATACAGAATGCAAAGTGCAAGAAAAAGTGCTACTGTTTCCATCAGTCCATATACTTGGGAAATCTGATAATAAGACATTCTTGAAAGTAGAAAAACACTTGCACAAATTCCACTTACATAGCTAGAATGACTCATAGCTTGTGCCATTTTATACAACGTAAATCCTAATCCAATATTGGCCATAAGATTGATTGTGAGAAACATACTTACATTACTTCCTACCAAAGTCATTTCAATCCAAGCAATTAAATAGTAAACAAACCGAAAACGCGTACTTCCTACAGGGAAAATATATTCTAAAAATCCCTGTTCTCCATAAGTAGACCACAAATAAAGGTCGTCCATATAAAGTCCTTTTAATTCAATATGATGATTTACTGCAAATGTTAAAATTATCAATATCAACAATACGATTGTATCGGTTTTTCCAAGTTTTATTCTTTCCATTTTTTCACTTCCTAAGGGTGTTGGATATAACGATGATCAAATACATCCAAATTTTGTTCTACGGCATTTAGGTCTGGCATTTCTTTTTGAACTGCCATAATCAAATTACCATGTTCATCCCGAACATCAAAGAGTGCACCATCTTTAATTAATTTTCGAATAATTTTATAAATTCGTACACTTTCGTCAATATATTCTTTTTCCATATATATGTAGTCAATCTCTGCGTATTTCAAATATGCTAGAAATGCCTCTTTATTTGAAACGACCTCAGGGTTTCCCCAATATCCAGAAATATCTACATATGATTGGACAATACAAGGAAATGCTAACACACCTGGATGTTCTCCTAAAGCGATTACCCTATTGTTCGGATTTTCCGCTAATATATTCCAAATCGCTTCGCTACCTTGATGAATTCGTTTCTGCTTTTCTCTACTATGATGATCATAGTATCCACGATTGACAACATCGATTGGACTAAATCCTATGCTCCATGACCAATTTGTTATAAAACATAGAAGAAATCCAAAACACCAAGGAAGAAGTAACATTCTTTTTACCCACCGCTGTTGTTCTCTACCATATTTACTTATGACATACATCATAGTAAATATAAGTATAAAGTACCACAACACATAATAGTTTCCATCTATTTGAGATAACTGTAATAAACTAATCCCATTAATCAGTAACACTGCCATATTAATGGCAAATAGAAACTGATTAAATGGATTTCTCTTTATTTTGAATTTTACAAAAAACAAAAGGATTCCTAATAAGCAAATTGGGAGTATTCCACCCCAAGCTATAATCACATGTGCCATATCCTTACCTTGAGGATCCAACAAAATTCCAAATATTCGCTTTCCTAAAAAAGTTATATGTTCTCTAAAACTCTGTTCGGTTCCAGCATTAGGAAATGGTGTTGTATAGTAAGGATATTTAATTTGAAAATTCAAACGTTCGAATATTGAATGAAACACAGAAGTTACTGGCACACCTACTAATGCAACCGTTCTTCCCCAAATTCCAACTAATGCAAGAATACTGATTCCTAATACAACATATTCGCCTTTTTGAGGCTTTTCTATTACTTTATATTGGTGATTCCAGTTAATTCCTAATATACACAATGCAATGATTCCAATAACTGTTGAATAAACTAGTGAGGTAGGCTTCATCGTAAAACTAAGAAAAAGTGCTCCTAGTGCAGTTAAAATCCGACTGCCTTGTTTCTCTTTAAAAAAACCTAGAATTTCATGAATCATCAATATTTGATAAAATAGTGTTAATAAATCTGATTTTGTAGTTAATGCCATATTCATGATTCCTGGAACTGCCACTATCAGGAATGGTGTAATGTATCGGTAGTTTTTTCCTATGTATTCATTTGCTATTTCATAAACAGCAATAAAAATCATCCCTAGCACACCTATATTAAAAGCAGTTAAAAAACTATAAGATGGCAAATTCGAAAGTGGTAGTGTTAGAACTTCCCACCCTTTCGAATAGCTATATACTACACCTAAGGTTCCTATATTCTCATAAATGCTCTTTCCTGGAATCAATATTGCATCGGAACGCACTCCATACCATAAGGTATCAAAATCAATTGCAATATTAAGCCGACCTATACCCAAAGCCAGTGCTACTATAAATGTAGAAAAATAAGCACATGTTTTTTTGTCAGATACCATTGTAACAATCGGTATCTTTTTTTTAACTATTTTTCTTATTAACAGTCCGCTGCCTAAGGCAACGACCAAATATCGTGTATTCGTAATTTGTCCCATTTGAAAAAGTGACAAAAAACAAAAAAGTACAATTGTAATTCCCGATCCTAGAAAAAAGTTCCTACTAATACGCGATTCTTTGATTTGTAATAATTCATAGGTAAATTCCCCCAGCCAAACCAGATAAATCAAATAGATGATTGTAATCAATACTGGTAGAAATGTCATATGAATATAGGAAAATCCAAGAAACAACCCTAAGCTCAATAATAATTTTATACTATTTTTTTTGACCCTTATGCCGATTAGAAACAAACAAATCCACAAGCAAGCAAGCTCTAGGATCATATATAATGTCTCTGGCTGTCTAATATGCCATGCAAGGATTCCATCGATAAGTAATGTATCAATCGAATATCCTGTTATGCCTATAATAAAAATACTCAGTAATAAACACTTTAATGATTTCATTGTTATTCCTTGCTCTCAATAATAATCTTTACTGCCTCAAAAAAAGTTTCTGCGTAGTAATCTTCGTAAGTTATTTCTTTTTCATGTTCCGTTTTTCCATACCCTGTAGATACTAGTATGGTATTCAAGCCAAATCGTTTTCCAGCCTCTACATCTAATTGTTTATCACCTATCATCCACGAGGATTGTTTATGAATCAATGAAACCTGTTCTCTTTGCTTAAACATACCGATGTTAGGTTTTCTACAATCACAATCTTGTTTATATTTTCCAATCCCATGTACTGGGTGGTGTGGACAATAATAAAAATCATCAATTTGCGTATTTGCCTGCACTAGTAGTTGCTCATTAAGATAATTATGTAGAATTTCTACATCCTCTTCTGTGTAGTATCCTCTTGCAACACCTGCCTGATTTGTAATTACAACAACTTGGTATCCCCTTTGTTTCAAAAGTGCTATTCCTTTTGCAACATCAGGAAACAGTTTCAAATCTTCTTTTTTATGCAAATACCCAACTTCCACATTGATGGTTCCGTCACGGTCAATAAATACAACTTTATCCATAATGTCCACTTTCTAATTTAAAAATCAAATTTATATTTCTTGTTTGGCATACTAACTTGGACTGAATTGTAATTCCACCTATTCTCATCTGCAATCCAAGATTGTGCCCCTCGCAATTCAAAATTCCAGTCTGCTAGCTGACCACCTACTTGTTCCATTCTCGCTGCCACTTTATGTTTTACATTATAAGGACAATACATCAAAAGGTATCCTCCTCCACCTGCTCCTAACAGCTTTCCGCCTAGTGCTCCTGATTTTATTGCTTCTTCATAAAGTTCATCAATTTGTGGATTCGTAATTTTTGTACTCATTCGTTTTTTACTTTGCCAACTGTAATCTAAAAGTTTTCCAAAACTATGAAGATTTCCTTTTAATAACTCATCCTTCATCGCATATGCCAATGCTTTTACTTCACACATCGCATCAAATGCATCTTTCTTTTCATAGTTTTGCACTTGATCTTTGATGATATTTGCAGATACATGAATATTTCCTGTATAGCATAGAAGTAAATTATATTGCAATTCATGTATCACATCTTTTTTAACTCGAAGTGGATTCACAACTACATTATTTCTTCCATGGAATTCAATAAAATTAAATCCACCAAAGGTAGCCGCATACTGATCTTGATATCCTCCATCAATTCCTAAGTCTTCTCGTTCTACCTCATAAGCTAAGTTTGCAAGCTCATAGGCATCCATGCTGATCCCTTTCCACTTTGCCATTGCACTTAAAAGTGCAACCATTACGGTAGAGGATGTTCCAAGACCTGAACCTGGAGGTGCATCGCATTGAAGATACACTTCACATCCACTTTTAATCTTCATGGCTTTTAATGCCGCTGTAACTAAATCTAGCTTACCTGTATATACATAATTTTCTTTTGTATTATATTTCACTGTCATATCAAAATCTAATGAATTTACAATGATTTGATCGTCGTCTCTTGGCACAATCGAGCAGTACGCATATTTATTAATCGTACTTCCAATTATCGCTCCACCTTGTTGTTCACAAAATGGTGCAACATCTGTTCCACCTCCTCCAAAACTCACACGAAGTGGTGCACGTCCTCGTATTACCATGTGATAACTCCCTTCTCAACATCTTCTTGGAATCGATAATAATCTTCTGGAATTCCTATATCGATAAAATACCCTTTGCTCACAACTCCGCCAAGTGCTCGTTTTTCTTCTAACCATTTAGGAATCATCTGATTTTCTAGAGATACTTTCCCTTCTGGTATTTCCCATAATAAGGATCGATTCATCAAGTAAATTCCACCATTGATGGTTCCTTTTTGCATTTGTGCATTTTTCTCATTAAAACCAATTAAATACCCATCTTCTAGTACTGCTTGTCCATACCTACTAATATCTTCCACTTCGCGAAGCACAAGAGCCATTTCAAGTGATTTTTCGATTTTAAGCTGCGTTAATATATGATAATCAATTTGATAAAATGTATCTGCATTCAATACGAGAAAACAATCCTCTGTAATAAACTTTCCTGCATTTTTAATCGCTCCTGCAGTACCTAGTAATTCTTCCTCATAGGCATATGAAACTTGAATGCCTAAGCTCCTTCCATCCTGGAAATATTCTTCTACCATAGAACCTTTATATCCAACAGCAAAAATTATTTCTGTAACTCCTGCACGGATTAATCCTTGAACCACATACTCCATAAAAGGCTTTTCTTGTATCAGTGCCATAGGTTTTGGTCGATCACTTACAACACTTTGTAGCCGTGTTCCAAGTCCTCCTGCTAATAATATCGCTTGCATTCTTTCTCCTATCCTTCAAAGTCATCCTTAATTACATTCCATGCTGCTTCCATGCTGTAGTACTGTTTGATATGGTTCTGAGATCGGCAAAGGAGCTCTTTACACTGTTCTTCATCTTCATATAAAGCAGCAACTGCATTGGCAAAATCCCATTCTTCATCTTTGACACAAAGAACTTCCTCTCCTCGAGGAATTCCTTCCGCTCCAATCCCAGTGGTAACAATAGGAATACCATGATAAATAGCCTCTACCACCTTACCTTTTACCCCTGCACCATATCGCAATGGAACAACTGCCACTTTCATTTCTAAATACAATTCCATCAGTCGTTCATCTGATACAAAACCTTCTACCACAATATTGCTATCACTTGTTCCAAGTGAGGTAATCTCTTCTGGTGCTTTCGAACCAACAATGTGGAACTTTGGTGTATTGTCCCCCATAATTTCTTTAATTTTAGGATAAATATCCTTAACAAACCATAATACCGCATCGATATTAGGTGTATGGGCAAATCCTCCTACAAATAGAAGTCCCTTTCGTTTTGAAAAATCATCATTTAGGTTTTCCAAATAGTGCTCATATACATATGCAACAATGTCTTTTACTTTAATCGTAGGATCTATTTGTCGAATTGCATCTCGTTCAATATAGGATGGGTAGTAAGAGACACTTGCCTTTTTCATTAACCCTAACTCAGTGGCTTTCCAAGCTTCTGATTCCTCTAATCTTGTAAGATTTTGTGTCAATTCATATTCTCTCATCTCTCTTAGAAAATGCAAGTCATGTCCATAATAAATTACCTTTATATTCGTGTGATCTAATATATAATCCACATATTTAGATGCAATGTGAGGACGATTAAGATATGCTACTGCAATATCAGCTTCATGCTCTCGAATCCAATCCCAAATATTTACTTGATAGTAACTACCATATAATATTTCAATTCCCATTTGTTGTAATATCGTAGAATAAGGCTCTTCTTTTGCAAAATTATCTCCTAGGAATTTAATCACATACCCTTTGCTAATCAGCATACTCAAATATTGAAATGTTGTCTTTGATCCTGCATCTTTATCAAATGTAGGAACATAATGATCTACAAATAAGATAATTTTTTTCCCTTGACTACGTTCTCTCGCACGAAACGGATCCGGATTTCCTGTGTTCTCACTGTGATTTTCTAATTGAGTTTTCCATTTTTCAACTAGCTTTTTATTATTTACTACCTGATACCTCTTTAGCCCAGATCCTTCTACATCTGTTCCATTTGATATTCCTTCATAATGGATTACTTCTGATTTTGGTTGATACACCACTCGGTATCCTGCTTTTCGAACCTCAAAAGCCAAGTCAGAGTCTTCACAATATGCAGGGGCGAATCGTGTATCAAATCCACCAATTTGCTTCCACAAAATTGTAGGTATCATCAGAGCTGCTCCCGATATGTAATCTACCTCTTTCACATAGTTGTACTCTGGTTTTTCTGGATCATCCATGCGTCCATAATTCCATCCTGAGCCATCGCTCCAGATGATTCCACCTGCTTCTTGTAATTGTCCTGATGGATATACTAATTTTGATCCAACCATTCCAATCCTAGAATCTGATTCTAATAATTGTACCAAAGAGCTTAGCCAACCTTCTTTCACTTGGGTATCATTATTTAAAAACATAATATAATTCCCTTTTGCCTTTGCTGCCGCTTGATTGCAATTTCTTAAAAACCCTTGATTCGTACTATTTCTTGCAATAACAATTCCTTCAGCAAATTCAGAAAGTCTGATGGTTGCATCACTAGAAACATCATCTGCAATAATAATCTCATAGGAAACATCTTTTGTGTTTTTCAAGATAGAACGAAGGCATGCATATGTATAATGGATTTGATTATATACTGGAATCACGATAGAAACTTGTGGTTTTTCCTGTACTTGAAACTTCAGTTTTCCATGCTCGAGATATTCATCTCCTATATCGTAATAACCATCTTTCCGATTTTTTCCTTCTGGAGTTGCATAAAATTTCATCGCATGAAAAGGATTGGTCAAATACTCTTTTCGAATCAACATTTTCTTTCGTTTCAGTGATCCTTTTGGATAACGCTCATTAAATTTACGCCCTAATTTTCTCCAAACTTTGTACAGCAAACTTTCATGTTTATGAAGTTTTTGAATCAATAAATCTTTTTCCGCCACCTCGCTTCTTAAGCTGCTGATTATATTTTCTAAGTTCGTAACATGATTATTGGTCAATCGTTGCACTTCTGTAATTTTTCGAATATTTTGATCTTTTTCCTTCGTAAACTGTTTGAGCTGCTGCACTCTTTGGATTTCAGCACCTAATTGTTCTTCCATATTTCGAATCTGGTTTCGGTCCTTTGCATCAACCGCATAATTATCAAGATAAAACTTACGATTCTCCCCATGAACATGTATTTGAAAACTCTCTTCCATTTGCTGATAAATTGTATGCATCTGCTCAGGAACAGAGAATGCAGTTAAAAACACTTTACAATCTCCATAATTTGTTAAAATACTCTTATTATGCTCATAAAAATAATACAAAATTCGGTAGGTTACAAAACCTTTTGGAATTGGAAATTCATATACCCATTCATAATCAAGTGCATAATTTCCATCTGGTGCTATAAGAATATTATCAAATAAGGCATCAATGTTGGTTGTGCGCAAACTCACATCAACCCTTAACACATCAATCTGTTCTTTTGTAAGAAATTTACCAAACACTTCTACAAATTCTTCTGTTTCATAGAACGAACTTACGTATCCTTCCTTTACTTCAAAAATCAGATTTAATGCATCATACACTTTTCCACTTTTAATACATCCATACTCTATGGATTCAATCAGGGAAGTAACTAGAGGTTTTCCTTCTAAGAATGGAAATGAAACCGCATTCTTTTCTTGAACTGATTTTGGTTTTACAACTTTCAATTGTGTTTGCTGTGTACTTAGCTTTTCATAAACAATTGGAAAATGATTAATATGCCCCATCCCTGCTAGGTTTAATGCTTCTTTCTCAACTTCAATTCCATTTTCTACTCGTTTCATCCCTGTTCGAATTTGAAATTCTTCTCTCCGAGTTTTATTATATTTTGCATAAATATAATCATTTTGGCAAAGTTGATTTTGACTCCAAAACATTAGGTAAGAATTAGCTATTATTGGAAAATTTCCACTACTTACTGCATGCTCTATAGAATCTCCCCAATCAACACTATAATACTTTGGAAAATCAAATCCATGGATCACACGCCCTAACTCGCCTCTCTGAGGCAGATAGTTATCACTAAAAATTGTCATAGGCGTTTTATAATCTGGCATTGGATAATAGAAGGTACTCCTTCCATCTCCACCAACAAGATTTTCTAATTCTGCTTTCGTATAAGATACTTCTTCCTTAGGAGTCCCACCTAAGAATTTAATTCCAAGACTATTTTCAACTGCAAGAATCAATACTCCTTCCGGTGTAAGTAATGCTTTTGCTAATGCAATCTGCTCTTCCAATCCATTGCATGTATTTCCTGTTATTATTATGTAATCAAATTGCTCTGTTGTTTGCTTTTCAACTCTAAGGTTATGTCTTCTACTATATCTTCGCTTAATAAATTGAATTTGATCTTCATCCTCTTCAAGAACAACAACTTCCTCTACCCGATCACAAAACAGTCCTGTCATTGCACCAAAATCTGCACCTATTTGCAATAATTTTGAATCATTTTTAAATTCATACCACTCTAGTAAAAGCTCTCTTTGATCGGAAAGTGCATAGTAATAGTAAGGATTTTTATTATTTTCTAATATACTCCTTACATTACCCTCATGTTCATCCCAAAGAATTGTTAACTCTTTTAATAAATTATCCATGATTCACACCCTCTTTTCTAACAACTTCAACTTGTGATTCCATATCATAAATTCCTACGGTATTCTTATTCGAGATTACGGTTAAATTTGCTACATTATATAATCTATGATAAACGATGTGTTCTCCTTTCTCAAAACCTGTACAACTCATGGAGAGTAAGTATTCTCCACCTTGTAATGTCATTTTTTGACGAAAAACAACTTCGTATTCATCTCCGCATTTTACTGGTTTAATATCGCTTCCTTCATACATCGTGTTTGTACCGGTTAAATCGGCCCCCTTCTTATCTCGAATCGTATAAGTAAATATAGGGGATTGTATCTCTGTATGGAACCGTATTTTTTCTTTTATTGTAAAAAACTCCCCTTTTAATAACAGGTTTGTTATATTTCCATTCTCATCAAACAAGCCTAAATCATAAATTTCTGCTTTTTTATCTCCATATTCTGTCACATCTGGATTCAGTGTCAATTGCTCCTTCATGAGTCCATGAACTTCTCTCGATTTTATTTCTCCAGAAAAATCATTTTCTGCTTGCAATGCATCTGCTAAAGAATCCATTTGATTGGCAAGGATTTTCTTATAAAGATCTACCATTTGGCCTGGTTTGCCTTCAGCAACAAACTCGCCTCTATTTAATAGTACCACTCGCTCACAATACTTAATTACACTCCCCATATCATGGGTTACCATTAATATAGTCGTTCCTTTTTTACGAATTTCATCCATTCGCTGATAACATTTTGCCTGAAAAAACACATCACCTACAGACAATGCCTCATCTACAATTAGAATTTCAGGCTCTACATTGATTGCAAGGGCAAATGCCAAACGAACAAACATACCACTTGAATAGGTTTTTACTGGTTGATACACAAAATCCCCGATATCCGCAAATGCTAAAATATCAGGTAATTTTTTTTCCATTTCAGTTTTCGAAAAACCCATCATCGTACCATTCATATATATATTTTCAATTCCTGTGTAATCCATATTAAATCCTGCCCCTAGTTCAAGCAAGGCAGAAATAACACCCGAAACACGAACCGTTCCCGTCGTTGGTGTCAGTACTCCCGTAATGATTTTTAAGATTGTTGATTTCCCCGAACCATTGGTTCCAATAATTCCAACGGTTTCTCCTTTTTTTACATGAAATGATATCTCATTTAATGCAAAAAAATCTTTATGATAGTTCTTATGAGTCAGACTTAGGGATTCTTTTAAGCGATCAATAGGCTTTTCATACAATTTATAAACCTTTGACACCCCTTTTACTTCTATTGCATAGTTGCCTGTCGATTCCATACTTCCTCCATAACTCACATCATTTCTTATAATACATCTGAAAAATGTGGTCGTAAACGTTTAAATGTCTTTAATCCAATCAATCCCATTACAATCGTAACTCCCCAAAAATATAAGGTATTCATCGGTCTTTCAAAAAACCAGTTCCCTGTTAAGATACTGTCTCGATACCCTGCCACAATGTAATAAAACGGATTTAGTTTTAATAGATTCACTAATTGTGGTGCTTGATCCAAAAACATAGTTTCATCATACATGATTGGCGTCAACCACATTCCAAACTGCAAACAAATTCCAACAATTTGGCTCATATCTTTAAAAAACACTTGTACAGCAGATGTAAAATATCCAAATGCTAGTGCAAGCATTGCTGCTGCAAATGTATAATAAATAATTTGAATCCAAGTAACCATAGGCATTTTTCCAAAGCAAAGTGCCATAATAATCAAAATTATAACAAAGAAGCTATGGACAAAAATTGCAGAAATTAGCTTGATTATTGGTAAAACCTCCACCTGAAATACCACTTTTTTCACAAGATAATGGTATTCTTGAAGACTGCCTGTCATTGTATTTAACGCTTCACTATAGAAAAACCATGGTACAATTCCTGGTACTAACCAAAGCACATAAGGAACACCTGGTACTGGTGGCGTACTTTTAAATCCTAGCTGAAACACTAAAAAGTAAATCAGTACTGTTACTACTGGTTGTAAAAACATCCACACAATCCCAAAATAAGAGCCTACAAAACGTTTTTTAAAATCTGCTTTTGATAATTCTAATATCAATTTGCGCTTTTTTATAATCTCTTTTATCAATGAAACTACATATATCATAGCCCGCTCCAGTTTTGATCTTTTTCAGAAATAATAAGTTCCACTCCTTCTTGTAATGGCCACTCAATTCCAATGTTTGTATCATTCCATAGCAATCCACCTTCATCCCCTGGATGATAGAAATCTGTACATTTGTATGCAAATTCCGCTTCATCTGACAACACTAAAAAGCCATGTGCAAACCCTTCTGGTATATAAAATTGCTTTTTATTTTCTGCTGTCAATTCTACTCCATACCATTTTCCATAAGTTTTTGATCCTTCTCTCAAATCAACTGCTACGTCAAATACAGAACCACGAATTACTCGCACTAGTTTTCCTTGTGGGTATTCTTTTTGAAAATGTAATCCACGAAGAACCCCTCTTACAGACATTGACTGGTTATCTTGAACAAAGTTCATATCAAGTCCTTCTGCTTTAAAATCATTTTGATTATAAGTTTCAACAAAATAGCCTCTTTCATCTTTAAATACAGTTGGTTCAATCACACAAAGTCCTTCAATTTCGCATCTAGTCACCTTAATTTTTCCCATTTTTCTTCCTCTTTCCTATCATTTCCAATACTCTTGATTCATCGTTAATTTCAAAACTATTTTTCTGGATAATCGTCTATAACCTTTTCCTAGCCGAAATCCTATATATTTAAATCCTGTATTTAACACCAATTCTGGTAACAAATATAGTTTTTTCTTCTCATATAAATGTTTCATTGTTTTTTTTACCATTCGAACCCCCTCTGATTCAGAAGAAATTCCTACAAATATATGCTCATACTCTTTTTGTGACACTCCTAAATCAAAATTTCTCCGAAGTTGCTGGATTAGTGAATAGTTGTGTGAATGAATCACTTGAGCGTTTGCTACATAATGAACACCATAGCCTGATTCAATTGCTTTTGCAGCAAAAAACATATCTTCATTAAATATTGTTTTTGAAACGAATCCACCTAGTTGACTATAGATATCCATCCAATAAGCCGCACAAACATCTGAGCAAAAATAGGCTTTGATCCCCATTGTTTTCACATCTTCTTTTTTCTTTATTTTACTTTTAGAAGGGTAATTAAACTGTCTCGTATATGCTTCTAAATACTTGCAATTTGATTTTGGCAGTTGTCTTGCAAATGCAACTGCAACTCCATCTATTTCTAGCCCTTTTACAAGCTGTTGAATCACAAATTCATCTTTTAATATTGCATCCTGTGTCATCCAAATTCCAATGGGGGTTTTCACTTGTTCCATTCCAAATCGTCTTGTTCCACCATGGTCAAATTCTTGCTTTTTAATATGAATTACCTTTAAATTCAAAGATTTTTTTTCATATTGGGAATTCCAAAAATCTTTTTCTGTATTGATGGCTATAATCGACTCAATGGGATATGTCTGTTTTTCTAACCCATTGAGCAAAGCTTCAAACTCATCTCCTGGTTTATACGTAGGAATTAGAATTGTAACACCTCTACTTGTTTTTTCCATCACAACCTCTTCCTCTTTTCTTAAGAACAACTGCCATACTTCCTCCAAAACAAATCGTTGTAACCATCATCAATCCCAAATAAGAAATTGCGCCTCCTAATAATCCGAATCTTTCAACTGCATAGGTCGAACTGATCAACGCTAAAGCACATATAAAAATATAACCGAAAAAAATCTGTTTTTGGCATTTTAATATTACTAATGCGTAATAAAACAAGTTCATCCATCCATAAAAGCCACCGCCTAGCACAATAAGTACAAGTGCTGCTCTGCTTGTAGATAATGCAGATGCCAAATTCGGGTAAAGTAGTGTTAACACAGGGATCCCAATTATTCCTGCTCCCAATACTGCTGTGATTGTTAAGATTAAAATCATCCCAGATAATTTGATGATCATTTGGTTAAATTCTTTATTTCGTTTCTCTTCATATAAATAAGAAAGCTTTGTAAGGAACGGACGAATCACAAAACCTGCTGCTAAATTAATAAATGATGTTGGCATAAAAATCGCCCCATATACAGCCATTTCTGCATTCCCTAACTTCTGCTCCACTGCATACTTAGAAGCAGAAAAAATATAAAAATCTAGAAACACAGAAAAGAATAATAACATACACGATTTTAATAATAAAATTGTCTTATTAAAATGCCAGTTCCAGTTCACATTAGGAAGTTTTCGAATTACCAATACATTAAAAAAAACAACTCCAATTACTTGTGCGGCTACTGCCATTATACTTGCACTTATTATATCTTTTGTAATGATAAGCACACCAAAGAAGCTCCCTACAGACAGTAAGGTTCGAAACACATTCGACTTTCCTGTTAAATATAATCTACCACTTCGTTGGAATTCTGCCTCATATACATCTGCAAATCCATCGATTACTTTATAAATAACCATAAGTGCCATCACTTGAATTTCTTTTCCCGTATTATCTGTTTGCAATAGCAAGTAACAGCCAGCTAGAACCAGTGCAAAAATACTGGTTACAATCCGAAGATGTAAATACTCACCAAAGGTATATTGGTGCTCAACATCTGTAATATGAAAGGGTCTAATTCCAAAGTATGCAACGGTAAACATCTGCTGCCCTAATGCGGTAAAAGCAAATGTAAAAATTCCACCTGCTTCTTCTCCCAATATCTGAACAACTCCAATTGTAAGAAAAAGAGAAGAAAATGCATAGAGAAAACTTCCTATGATATTCCATATCACATTTCTTTTCTCAATTGTCTTTTTGTTATCATCAATCCATAACAGTTTCCAAGGTTTCATCATTATCCCAATTCTTCATGAACACGATTAAGCGCTGAGGCAATTACCTTGTCCATATCATAATATTTATATTCTCCAAGTCGACCACCAAATATTACTTTAGATTCTTTATTTGCTAGTTCTTCGTATTTTTTATATAAAGCTTGGTTATCTTCATTGTTTACTGGATAATATGCTTCCATTCCAACTACCCAATCGCTTGGATATTCTCGTGTTATTACCGTTTTTTCTTGTGTTCCATAAGTAAAATGTTTATGCTCAATCACTCTTGTATATGGAATTTCTCTCTCTGTATAATTTACAACTGCTACACCTTGATAATTATCTTGATCTTTTATTTCATGCTCAAACTTTAAGCTTCGATATTCTAGTTCTCCATAACAATAAGAAAAATATTCATCAATCATTCCTGTGTATACAATTGTTTCCCCTACTGCATCATATGTTTCTTTTTCTTTTAGATAATCTACTCCTGTTCGAATTTCACATCCTTCGAATAGCCGTTGTATCATTCCATTATATCCTTCTATCGGAATCCCTTGATATAAATCGTTAAAATAATTATTATCATAGGTAAATCGAACTGGTAATCGCTTGATGATAAAAGGTGGCAAATCTTTGCAATCTCTTCCCCATTGTTTCTCAGTATAACCTTTTATCAATTTTTCATAAATATCCGCTCCTACCAATTTGATTGCTTGTTCCTCTAGATTTTGAGGCTCTCCTTGAATCCGTTTTGTCTGTTCTTGGATTTTTTGTTTTGCCTCACTTGGAGTACTTACATTCCACATTTTACTAAATGTATTCATGTTAAAAGGGAGATTATACATCTCTCCTTTATAATTAGCCACTGGACTATTGGTATATCGGTTAAATTCCGTTAACTCATTAACATATTGCCACACACGTTTATCTGATGTATGAAAGATATGTGCACCATATCGGTGTACATCAATTCCTTCTATTGTTTCACATGCAATATTGCCTCCAATGTGATCTCTTCTTTCAAGTACAAGACAAGTTTTTCCTTTTTTGCGAACTTCCCTTGCCCACACACCTGCATACAAACCACTTCCTACTAAAACATAATCGTATTTTTTCATGTTTATCTCCTAGGTTTTATTGATTACAATACCTACTAATATACTATATTTAACCATAAAAGTAAAGGGAAGGTCGCAATGGTAGTCATTCCTAATTCTCTACCTTTTTTATTAAAAAAACAAAAAAAGAACCTCATTGCTATTTTCAATTACATCAAATAGCAATGAGGCTTTATTTACACTTCGAATAATAGATCTCCATAACTTGGGAATGGCCAAAGTTCCTTTTCTACAATCATTTCTAAACGATCAGCAGGAGCTCGTAACTGCTCCATTGCTGGAACCACATTATAGTGATATGCATGTGCTTGTGCCTTTCCTTCTGACTCTTTTGCCGCCTTCTCTGTTTCATCTGCTAATTTTGCCAATGCAACCCTCATATCAGAAAGAAGTTGAGAACTTTCAATCAAAAATTCTTTCTGCACACTCACATCTGCTACATCACAAGCATTTGTAATTTCATTAATTGATTGAGCAAGTATGGTTGTATATTTAATTACTGCTGGAATGATCTGTTTGCTTGCCATATCAATCATTGTTCTTGATTCAATGTTAATCGCTTTTGAATAAGCTTCGTATTCAATCTCTTCTCTGGATTCTAATTCTGCTTTTGTAAACACCTTAAATGATTCAAATAATTTAATCGCTTTTGGTGTAGTTAATGCAGGAATTGCGTCAATCATCGATCGTAAGTTTGGAAGCCCTCTTTCTTCTGCTTCCTTAACCCAGGCATCTGAATACCCATTTCCATTAAATATAATTCTTCTATGATCTGCAAATAATTTCTTAATCATATCATGAACCGCTGTATCAAAATCTTCTGCTTGTTCCAATATATCTGCTGCTTCTTTCATTGTTTCTGCAACAATTGTATTAAGAACTACATTTGGTTCTGCAACAGAATCTGCAGACCCTACCATACGAAATTCAAATTTGTTACCTGTAAAAGCAAATGGAGATGTTCTGTTTCGATCTGTCGCATCTTTATCTAAGTCAGGTAACGTTGCTACTCCTGTTTTTAATGTTCCACCACTTTTAGAACGGGTTGCTTCTCCTGTACTACAAAGCTGATCGATCACATCCTCTAATTGTTCCCCTAGGAAAATAGAAATAATTGCTGGAGGCGCTTCATTTGCTCCTAATCTATGATCATTTCCAACATTCGCTGCTGATTGGCGAAGAAGGTCCCCATGGGTATCAACTGCTTTTATAATACATGCTAGTACTAGTAAAAACTGTATGTTTTCATGTGGAGTATCACCTGGATTTAGCATATTAACTCCATCATCTGATGTAAGGGACCAGTTATTATGTTTTCCGGATCCATTTACTCCAGCAAATGGTTTTTCATGAAGAAGGCAAATAAGACCTCGACGCTCAGCTACTTTTTTCAATGTTTCCATTACCATTTGATTATGATCTACAGCTAAGTTTCCTTGGTCATAAATCGGTGCTAATTCGTGCTGTCCTGGAGCAACTTCGTTGTGTTGTGTTTTACAAGTCACACCAAGTTTCCATAGTTCTTCATTGATTTCTTTCATGTATGCGCCAACACGCTCACGAATAATTCCAAAATAGTGATCATCTAGCTCTTGTCCTTTTGGTGGCATTGCACCAAACAAGGTACGTCCTGCATAAATCAAGTCTTTTCTTTTTAAATATTTACTTTTATCTACTAAGAAATATTCTTGTTCAGGTCCTACTGACGGACAAACACGTTTTGCTCTTGTATTTCCAAATAAACGAAGGATACGCAATGCCTGTTTATCAATTGCTTGCATAGAACGAAGTAATGGTGTTTTCTGGTCAAGTGCTTCTCCTGTATAGGAACAAAACGCGGTAGGGATACATAGTGTAACACCAATTGCATCTTCTCTTAGGAATGCAGGTGACGTACAATCCCATGCGGTATATCCTCTTGCCTCAAATGTTGCACGAAGACCTCCTGATGGAAAAGAAGAAGCATCTGGCTCTCCTTTTATTAGCTCTTTTCCCGAAAATTCCATGATAACTCTACCTTCTGAATCTGGTGCTGAGATGAAAGAATCATGTTTTTCTGCTGTTACACCTGTAAGTGGTTGGAACCAGTGAGTGTAATGGGTTGCACCTCTTTCGATGGCCCAATCTTTCATTGCATGCGCAACAACATCTGCAATAGTCGGATCAAGTTCTGTCCCATTTTCAATCGTTTGTTTCATTTTTTTATAAACATCTTTTGGAAGACGCTCCCTCATCAAGGTTTCATTAAATACATTCATTCCATAGATTTCGGTTACATTAATCATCTCACTCATATCGATTTTCATCCTCTCCTCTAACTGTGAAAAGGTGTTTTTCCAATATGGAAAAACACCTCATTTTATTACGCTTTACCTACTGAACCAAATAATTCCATTTTCTCTTTTACGGTTGCTTTAATTGCTGCTGTACCTGGCGCTAAAAGTTTTCTTGGATCAAAGCCTTTTCCTTGTAAATCTTTTCCTGCTTCAACATACTCACGAGTAGCTGCTGCAAATGTTAATTGGCATTCTGTATTAACATTAATTTTGGCAACGCCTAGACTGATGGCTTTTTTAATCATATCTTCTGGGATTCCAGTTCCACCATGTAATACCAAAGGCATTGTTCCAGTTTTTTCTTGAATTGCAGCTAGTGTATCAAAGCTAAGTCCTGTCCAGT
>CAYJKD010000003.1:0-4026 GCA_964370595.1 uncultured Lachnospiraceae bacterium | reverse complement strand
GCTACTTGCTTGCATTCGTCTGGATCTGCACATTCGCCAGTTCCAACAACTCCATCTTCTTCTCCACCGATTGATCCTACTTCAGCTTCGATTGATAGACCTTTTGCATGACAAATTTCAACAAGAGTAGTTGTTTTTGCTACGTTTTCTTCAATCGCATAGTGAGAACCATCAAACATTACAGATGAAAACCCTGCTTCGATACACTTCATACATCCATCAAAGCTACCATGATCTAAATGCAATGCTACAGGGACTGTAATTCCTAAACCTTTCATCATACCATTTACCATACCTACAATGGTATCATATCCAGTCATATATTTTCCTGCACCTTCAGAAACACCTAAGATTACTGGTGAATTCAATTCTTGTGCTGTTTCTAAAACTGCTTTTGTCCACTCTAAATTGTTGATGTTAAACTGACCTACTGCATATTGCCCTTCTTTTGCTTTTTTAAGCATTTCTGTTGCAGATACTAACATGTTATTTTCCTCCTTAAATGTCAAATCATTGCTTTCTGTTACAGTATAATACATTTTTTCTAATTTGTGAAGAATTTCACGCAATTATACTTCAAGTATTTTTTTTACAATATTTTTCATACCTTCTACATCACATTCTAAATCATGACGAATTGCTGCATTTCTTATCTCTTCTACTGCATTTGGAATTTCCACTCCGCTTAGCTTAGCTAGTTCATCTATAATTACGAATTCATCTTTATTTCCTTGCTCTCCTTTTACTGCTTCCATAACACTATTTGAGAATTTATAAGGACTTGCAGTTGACGCAATTACAGTAGGCGTTTGGTCTCCCGTATTCTTTTTATATGCTTCATAAACCGTTGCTGCAACACCTGTGTGTGTATCAATTAAGTACCCTGTATCTTCAAATATCTTTTTAATTACACTTGCATTTTCTTCTTGTGTTGCATATCCACCAACAAAATCTTTCATTTTAGATTTCATTTTATCTGTAATTGTATATGCTCCGTCTTTCCTTAGTTGTTCCATATATGTTCCAATTACAGTTGCATCACAGTTGGCACTTAAGTAAACAAGTCTCTCTAAATTACTAGAAATCAATATGTCCATAGAAGGGGAGTTTGTGAGAATAAACTCTCTTCTCTTGTCATATGTACCCGTTTGAAAAAAATCATATAACACTTTATTATCATTAGAAGCGCAAACAAATGTTTTAATTGGAATTCCAATTTCTTTTGCAAAGTATGCAGCTAAAATATTGCCAAAGTTCCCAGTCGGAACTGTCACATTAATTTCATCACCTTCTACAATTGCGCCATTTTCTACTAATTTTGCATACGCGTATACATAATATACAATTTGAGGAACCAAGCGTCCAATATTGATAGAGTTTGCAGAAGACAATTGGTACTTATGCTCTGCAAGCAAAGATTCAAATTCCTTATCTCCAAAGATTTCCTTTACACCAGTTTGTGCATCATCAAAATTACCATGAATTGCAACCACACTTGTGTTATCACCTTTTTGTGTAATCATTTGCAATTCTTGAACTTTACTTACACCACCTTTGGGATAAAATACAATAATTTTAGTTCCTTCCACATCAGCAAACCCTGCCATTGCAGCTTTTCCTGTATCTCCTGATGTTGCGGTCAAAATCACTATATCATTTTCTACATTGTTTTTCTTTGCAGAAGTTGTCATCAAATGTGGCAATATAGAAAGTGCCATATCCTTAAATGCAATGGTGTTTCCATGAAACAATTCTAAATAATACACATCATCTGCTTTTACTAAAGGTGCAATCTCTTCTGTATCAAACTTTTCATCATAAGCTCGATTAATGCAAGAGCGAAGCTCTTCTTCTGTAAAATCGGTTAAAAACAACTTCATCACTTCATATGCCGTATCTTGATATGACATGTTTGCTAAATCGCTTATTTTTACATCTAGTACTGGAATCTTGGTAGGCATAAACAATCCACCATCATTAGCTAAACCTTTTAAAATCGCTTGAGAAGCTGTTAATCCGCTTTCTCCGCCTCGTGTACTTTGATAACTTAAATTCATCACATTCTTCCTTTCCTACTTCTCTATCCCATAACGCGTAGTATTGTAGCATATTTTAAATGTTTCGGCAAGTTTTCATAACTTTCTATCAAGCATCCGCTTCCGTGTGTGGAACTTCGATTATATATTGCTTTTTATTCTCAATAATCTCTAAAAACTGCTCTTTTGCTAAAGGGCGTTCAAAGTAGTAACCTTGTGCAATATTACAGCCAACTTCTCTGAGCCAATCTGCTTGCTCAGCCGTCTCCACCCCTTCTGAAACCACTTTAATATTTAATGCTTTTACAAGATGAATCAAATGCTTAACAATAACACTTCCCTTATCATCATTAATATTGTAATCCAAAAATACTTTGTCTAGTTTTACCACATCCACATCTAATGTGCACAAACGATTAAGAGATGATGCTCCTGCACCAAAATCATCCATAGAGACTTGAAATCCTGCTGCTTTAAATTCTCTAACTCGCTCTGCAAACAGTGTTATTTCCTCTGTTAAGGCAGTTTCTGTAACTTCTATTTCTAACATCTCTGGTGCAATTTGATAGCGCTTTACTATCTCGGTCAATCGTTCCACAATTCCATCCTCTTTTAGAGATATTCCTGAAAGATTCACTGAAATAATCGGTGTATTCATCTTATGCCCATGCTCTAATAATAAAAGACATACTTGTTCAAATACATAAAGGTCTAGCTGTAAAATAAAACCATTGGCTTCAAATATGGGAATAAAATCATTTGGATAAATCGTACCTTCTTTTTTTGACTTCCATCGAACCAATGCTTCCGCGCCTTTTAATCCCAATGTTTCAAAATCAATTTTCGGCTGAAACACCAAGTAAAATTCTTTGTTTTTTAGTGCACTTTCCATTCGATATACAATATTTGTTTTCATCTCATATTCATGTTTCATCACATCATCAAAAGTCATATACGTATATTTATGATAACTCTTCCCTTTCGATCTAGCAATATTAGCACGATCAATCAGCACATCAATCGGTTCGTTCACATCCTCCACTGTATACATCCCAATAGACATACTTAGTTTATATCCCCTACCTATAATACCTTTTACTACATTTGAAATTTTATTTTCACATAAATCAACCAACTGATCCTCTTGTTGATATTCTCTAAGTATTACGAATTGATCACATGCAACACGACTGACAATTGCTTTTGAATCTCTAAAATTTTCTGCCAAACAATTTGCTACACTTCGTATTACTTCCGTTCCCATTTCATACCCAAAAATATTATTAATGATACGAAAAAAGTCAATATCCATTGTAATAATTTGGTATTTTCCTGGTTCAGCATTTTCTAATTGTTTCATTGCAGTATCGATAAAACAAGGTAGTGAAATTAGTGCTGTTGTTTCATCATGATTTACAATATGCATAATCTCTTGCTTTTTTCGAAATTGTATATAAGTTAAAAACACAAAAAACAAGATACCAATAAAGAATATAAAAATTACAATTTCCAAATAGTAATCTCGAAGAAAATTACTTTCATTATAAGATTCTAAATAATCGGATGTTGTTTGCGCCAATAATTCTTCAGTCTCTCCATCATCTAATCCATCAATCATAGAGTCAAAAGCGGTTTTATATGCTTCTGGCAATTCTTTTGATAGGTACATATAAAATGGGATTTGTAAACTAGTTCCATGAAGGGAATTTTTATTTTCTCCAATCTCTGGCAAAAGATAATAGGCTTCTACTTCTGTTAATAGAATTCCATCTAAATCTCCTTCTAGATAGTCCTGTAACATTGCAAACACATCATAATAGTAGGTTAATTCACTTTGATAATATTGTTTCTCAACAGCTTCATAATCAACAGAAAAATATTCTAACATGCCTACTTTATCTAGATGCATCAATTGTTCATCTTCACAAATCAACATAACTGGCAAGGAGGTATATGGGTTTAATACTTCATAGGAAAATTCTCTTTCTTT
>CAYJKD010000002.1:19651-40026 GCA_964370595.1 uncultured Lachnospiraceae bacterium | reverse complement strand
CCTACTCAGGCTCAGTGGAATACTCCTCCTCAACAACCTACGACACCAACACAACCTGCACATCAACCAAATACACCTCCGCCCAATATACCTCCTACACCACCGCAAAAAAAATCTTCAACTCCTATTTTAATTATTGCAATTATCGTTGGAGCAATTGTTATTTTAAGCGGTATTGGCTTTGGTGGATATTATGTATATAATAATATATTTGGGTCTTCTAATTCCGATGATCCAAATATAGGTACTTGGAATGCAGTGAAGGCAAGTGCTCTTGGAATCGAGCTAGAAATAGATGATATTTTCCCTGATGGATTTACACTTGAGCTAAAATCCAATGGCAATCTCTCAATATCCTATGCCGGAACAAGTAGTGGTGGAGATTGGGAAATAGATGGCAAAAATATAACCATTAAAGATGATACAACTGAAATTATTGGAACACTTGAACACGGAATATTAACCCTTCCTAATATTGAAGGACTTGGTATTGACTTAATTTTTGAAAAAGAAGGTGGACACCCAGATGAAACTGTTCCATCGGAAGTCACTACAGCTTCAAGCGAATTTATAACTACTACAACTAGCCTACAAGCACCTAGTAATTGGTATGGTTCTCTTACCATAGAAAATTACGTAGGTCCATACCCTGATGATATGGAAGGTGTTCTTGATGTCTGGGCAATTATAGATACTGATACTTATGCAGGATATAATTATCTTGAAATTTATAATACAGAATCTCAAGACGATTATACAATTTTTTCTGCATATATTGATTTATATGACCAAAGTCTTGAGACAATACCTGGTGATGATGCTTGGTTCTTTAATAAATATTTAACAGATGATGATGTGATGTATTTCTCCCCAGAACTATATGAAGGAGCATTAGAAATGAGATATGCATATGATTATGATGGAGAAAGTTTTACAGCACGTATCGTCCTAAGAGAAGAAGGTGCACCGTGGAATGAAGATGTCGATCCACTCCCACCGTCTTATGATCAGTACAAATAAGCAAAAAAAGATTGCCACAATTAAATTTCCTGTGGCAATCTTTTTTATATTCTAGAGTATAAATATTCCAAGCTAGTAGGACAAATAATAAAGAATTTATTTACTAACTTCTTTTTAAATATTAGTGTTTAAGATATTTCTAATGATTCAAATGCCTTTTGCCACACACCTTCCATCTCCTCTATATTCATGTGATGAATTTCAAATGCATATAAATACGTATGTGTATCTGTTTTCAAATAAAGTGCTTTCCAGAACGTTGTATCTTCATTTTCTCCAGCTGTCCATGAAATTTGATAGCTTGGATATGTCAATTTCATTGTAGTATTTTCATCATATACAATCTCAAGCTCTCTAATATCTGATTTGCATATTTCAGTTGCAACTCGAATCACATAACTTGAATCTGTCATTTTTTCCGCTTCTGTTTCTGTAGTAGTAAATGCCACATTATAAACGCCAACTCCATTGCTGATCATTTGATCGTAGTAATAATATCCACCATTATAATATTTCATCAACTCAATCGGTTCTAAATCCAGCAGATTAATACCACCTGTCAGTATCGGATATCCTTGTGTTACAGAAAACTTTTCATGCAGAAATCCTTCGCCGTTTTGATTAAAAAACAAACCTGCTATTCCATTTTCAAAATAAAACTGATCGACCATTTCACCTGTATCATTATAAACTTCATAACGCTCTAGATTAAACAGTGGAGCATACATCACATATCCTTCTTCGATTACTTGGTTATTTTCATCATATGTTTTGTAATTTCCATAGGCATCCATTTCCATATAAATCGGTATCCCTGTCTGCGAAAAACCTTCCCATCTACCATCAAGCCTCAAAAAGCGAAAACCATCTCCATTTATTATATCATCTGTCCCAGCCACATCATCATGGGCATAGTAAAAATTGCTTCCTACATATGGAACTTCTAATCCAAATTGATTACTCGGTTCTAATCCCTCTAACACAATATCTGTTCCACCATCCATTGCGTAATATACCATTGAGGCATTCAAGTTATTCATAATCGTTTGATACATACTATCAAGCATAAACCATCGTAAACTATTGGTATCAGAGAATTCAAATCCTTCCTTAGGTTCTACATCGTCTACCTTGCTAAACAATGAAGCTTCTGGTAACCAATCAATTCTTATCTCTTCTCCATCCATTTGAATGCTTTTAATAGCAAAATTCAAGCCTGTCAAATCACTAAGCCCTTTGGCAAGTATTTCTGCTGACAACTCATCATAATATCCCAATTCGAATTGTTCCGTTTTATCCTCCACAATATTAGGATTCCCTGTAAAATACTCTGCATAAAGTGTTGCCATCCCTGTAGGTTCTCCCTTATCTTGAACCTCTGAAGCAAATGCAACTCCTGAAATCAAACACATTGCTAACAATATTGAAACTACTTTTTTCATATGTGACCTCCATTTTTTATATTATACACACTCAAGCTAATTACCTTAAAGATGATCTCCCCTCCTTTTTTACAGATAATTATAATATTTATATAGAAAGTATATCACAAAAATAAACTTATCTTTAATTGTCACAAATTTGATACAATTGATTTAAATCCTGTTAATTTTATTTTTATATTTAGAATTTTTTATTGCAAAATATTCTATTCTACGTAATTATTCCTATCCTAATACAATCCATTATTTATACGAGTTAAAACAAATACGGGGTTTTCCTTCTTTGTTTTTCAATAATTCACAGTCAACTTCAAACACTTCTCGAATTGTTTTTTCTGTTAAAACCTCGTTGGTATTTCCATGACACACAATATTTCCATTTTTTAATACAAATACTTTATCACAATACATTAGTGCAATATTTAGGTCATGAATCGCAGCAACAACTGTATGATTGAGACTTGTGACGATGTCCATAATCTCTAGCTGATGTTTAATATCTAAATGATTTGTAGGTTCGTCCAAAATAATGCAAGGTGTATTTTGTGCTAATGCACGCGCAAGGATTACTCTTTGCTGTTCTCCTCCTGATAACGTTGAGAAATCTCGACTACCATACTGATTTAATCCTACTGCTTTTAGTGAGTTGTCAACCATCTTATAATCTGTAGCGTTGCTCCGTTCAAAACATTTTTTATACGGAGCTCGTCCCATCAATACAATATCGTGTACAGAAAATTCAAAATTGTAGTAATTATGTTGAGCCACAACACTCATAGATCTAGCAGATTCTTTAATCGAATATTCCTTTAGGTTTTTATTACCCAAAAAAATTTCACCACCATTTGGTATTAACACTCGATAAATTGCTTTTAACAATGTAGTTTTACCACTTCCATTCGGTCCAATTACTCCTACAATTTCTCCTTTTTTAATCTCCATATCTACTTCATTAATAACTAGGTTGTTTCCAAGCTCAATCTTAATATCCTTCAAACTAATATTCATTAGTTAGAACCTCCAAACCCATATTTTTTTCTTATCATTAAGTAAATAAATACAGGTGCGCCAATTAGGGATGTTAAAATTCCTACTGGTATTTCGTTCCCCACAAGTATCACCCTACAAAGTACGTCCATCCAAATAAGAAAGATTCCACCTAATAGTGCTGATAATGGTAATAATTTTCCGTGACTTGTACCAAATATCATGCGTACAATATGCGGGATAACTAGACCTATAAACCCAATCATGCCTGCTTTATATACTACAAATCCAACCATTATCGCAGAAATAACTAGATAAATCAACCGCAATCGATATACATCCGTTCCTAAAGTAATCGCTGAGTCATCCCCTAACAACATCAAATTTAATACTTTTGATTGTGTAATAAAAAACAATGTTCCTATCAATACAATAGGCAGGATCACAATATTACTTTCATGATCAGCTCCACCAAGCCCACCCATTGACCATTGCACAACTGCTGCTGTACTTGCATCATTCAATAATAAAATCACAAAATTTGAGAATGCACCACAAATAGATCCCACTGCGGTTCCTGATAAAATTAATTTTACAGAATTTGATTTTCCTCCAATATTTGATAAGGCTAACACTAGTAACGAAACAATCAACGCACCTATAAATGCAAATATCCCCATAGAATTAGGTCCTAAATACGTAGAAACACCTGTTGCAATTGCCACAACTGCACCCAAATAGGCGCCTGAAGAAATCCCCAATATATATGGATCAGCAAGTGGATTTTTTACAATCGCTTGCATCACAACCCCGCAAACAGAAAGACCCATTCCCACAGAAATCGCAAGTATTAATCGAGGTAATCTTATGTGCCAAACAACATCATGAAGACTTGTTCCTTCAGCGAATTTTTGAACATCTCCAATTTGAAATGCCTTATACATAAAAACACCATATACATCTTTCACTGGAATTGAAGTTGAACCAATGGTAACTGCTACAAGCAGTGATATAATAAGTATCGTAGATAAAACAATTATTCCTAATATAAATGCAGATGTTGAAATATTGATATGTTTACTATTCTTCACCATCTATCACCATTGAATATCTGGATATAATCCATGAGCAATTGCCTTAATTCCATCTAATGTACGAGGTCCACTTGCATACATATCCCCCAACATAACCGGAATAAGTCGATTGTTTTTTACTGCTTGCATGGATGCAAATGCAGGATCATTTTTGATTTTAGCAATCTGAGATTCTATTACTTCTTGTGGATTTGCTCCATCATAGGCCATATAAACTACAAAAATTACCTGTGGATCAGCCAGAACTAGATCTTCTTTTCCAATGGATTTTGCATTCCCCAAAGGCATGATGCCACCTAACTGAGTAATCATATCGCCCCCTAAAGTATCTTTATGATAATTTGCAAAGCCATCACTTATAGGCTCAATCATAGCTACTGAAATTTCCATATCTTGAGGTACTGCTGACAGAGTATCTTCAATTCCCTGTTTCATTTCATCTACCAATGCTTGAGCTTCGTCATTTACATTAAAAATCTTACCCATATTTAATATATCTGCATATTCATTTTCAAGGGTTCTTGCATGTCCACCTGCTCGTGTATTTGTACTTATATAGGTATTCGTTCCACTTTCAATCCAACGATCAACATCCCCTAGTCTCTCCTCCGAAAACAAAGACCCCCAAGAAAATATTAAGTCAGGTTCTTCTACCGTTATGGTTTCCTTATCTGGAAAACGTAAATTTTCATGATATTTTGCCCGTTCAAACCCGTCTTTCCACGCTTCTTTCACTTCATTGTCCAATCCAAATGACATTGTTAACTGATTTTCTAACCCTAATGCAATCATTGTTTCAATGGTGCCTTGATATCCTGCAATTACAGCACTTGGAGCTTTTTCAAACGTAATATCCACTTCTTCTCCTGCGTGATTATAATTTGTAATTGTTACTGGATAATACTGGTCCATAGCCTTTTCTTTCACAAATTGCTCTTGACCTTGACTACTTACCTCTCCCTTAGAGTCATTACTACAACCAATTGTTGAAACCATTACAAGTGTTACTAAAAGAATTGCTAGTTTGTTTTTCATATGTCCTCCTTTTTTAATGCACACAGTATAATAGCAAAAAAACGGCTAGATACTTCAGCCGTTTTGAGTGTTTTATTGCAAAAATATACAACAAAAAAACATTGCAGGTCTTCTGACTCACGTTTATGAAAAAAATTTCAAACCTATATCTACCTTCCCAGTTTCCCAGTGACTGATTTTCATCAACGATATAAGTATTCACGTATACAGCGGCGGTTACCGTGTGGTTTACACTTCCCTTATTACCCTAAGCTAAACAATAAATTATTCGACTTATGGCCACAATGTACATTATTTAATTGAATTTTTATTTACAAATATAATACTAACACTCTTTATATTCATTGTCAATTAACTTCACTTAATGCTTCCACTAATTGCTTATTTTCATTTGGAGTCCTAATAGAAATCCGAAAATATCCTTTATCTAATCCATGATAATTCTCACACTTTCGAATTAGCATTCCTTTATTTAAGAGCATATTGTAAAGATCTCTTTTCTGTTCATCTTTAAAAAAAAGATAATTGCTCTTAGAATCATATACCAAAAAACCAAGATTTTCCAAAGACTTTCGCAAATAGTTTCTTCCTTCTTCAATCACAGCTCTAGCTTGCAACACATAATCTGCTTCTTTTAACGCTACCACTCCTGCAACCTGAGCTGGAATAGATATGCTCCACGGTTGCCTTCCTTCTTCCATACATTTCATTAATTCGCTATGATAAGAAATTATAAATCCTAAGCGAATTCCCGCCATTGCATATGTTTTTGTAAATGCTTTTAAAATCATCACATTTTTATAATCTTTTAGCTCGGAAACAAATGAATATTGATCTGGATTTTTTGTGAGTTCACAAAAGCACTCATCAACTACAAGGATAATTTCATTCTTTTTACAAATATCTGCTATCTTTTTTACCTCTTCCCTATTCAACGTAAGACCTGTTGGGTTGTTTGGATTACAAAGAAAAAATACATCAATCTCTTTTGTTAAACACATAGATAAACGCTCTATGTCAACCTGGAAGTTCTCATTTGGATTGAGATTATGATATAACACCTCACTTCCGTAAGTATGAAGCGCTTGCTCATATTCAGAAAAAGTTGGAGCTAATACAAGTGCTTTTTTCGGTTTTCTCCATTGAACAAGCAAAAAAATCAATTCAGCTGCTCCATTTCCGCATAACACGCTCTTCTTTTCTACATAATAATACTCTGCTATACTTTGTCTTAATGCTTCGTAGTTCGGGTCAGGATAACGCTCCCAACTATCCATCGAGTCGATCAATGCCTGCTTTACCCTTGGAGCTAACCCTAAGGGATTTACATTAATAGAAAAATCTATAGCAATCCTATTGCGGTAGACATCACCGCCATGTTGACGAAATTCCATATTATCCCCCCTATTATTCCAATTAAAATTATAATCCAAGATGTTACGTACATCAAACGATTGGCACGTATAATATCTTCTGCTTCAATCGCCCTTGTAGCGTCACCAATATATGGTTTCTTATAAAGGGTCCCAAAGTAATAAGCATCTCCAGCTAATTGAATTCCTAGGGCACCAGCACATACTGATTCTGTCTGTGCTGAATTCGGACTTTTGTGATTAAATCGATCTCGTTTAAAAATATGCCAAGCATTCTTTGATGAGTACCCACAAATCCATGAAGCTAAAATCATTCCCATTGCTGCAATTCGAGCCGGAATAAAATTAACTACATCATCTATTTTTGCAGCTGCTTTTCCAAAATTTATGTATTTTTCATTTTTATATCCTACCATCGAATCCATAGTATTGATTGCTTTATACACATATCCTAGTACTGGTCCACCCAAGAACAGATAGATTATAGGTGCAACTACTGCATCTGTTGTGTTTTCTGCAATTGTTTCTACCGTAGCTTTGATTATCCCTTCTCGTGTTAAAGATTTTGTATCTCTTCCTACAATCATAGATACGGCTATTCTTGATTGCTCTAAATCTCCGCTTTTTAAAGCACGATACACATTCATACTTTCCACTTTCAAAGATTTCATAGCTAAAATTTGCCAACACATTACGATCCCAACAATAACATATAATTGATACCAAATCATCAAACTAATTTGTAAAATTGTACTTACAACAATTACCGTAGCAAGAATTACTCCTATCACAAGACAAATTCCACCAAACTCTTCTGATTTTTTACTTTTATCCACAAAAGAACGGATTTTTATTTCCATCCATGTAATAAGATTGCCAATGGTACAAATACTATGGTACCATCCCTTAGGGTCTCCTACTACCATGTCAATAAAAAATCCAATTGCTACTATTTCCCAGCCAATCATCTTAACAACCATCCTTATTTCAGTTTCGTCTTAATTCCACAAGTTACTCGATAAACTTCTTTTGCTTCTCTTGCATAAAGCTGCCCTATTTTTCCTACCATATCACGATATAGCCGCATCTTTGCTTCCATTGGAACCACTCCCATTCCCACTTCTGATAATGTAATCCCCTGTGGAGGGTTTTTCAATCGACTATTTGCTATTACATCTGGCTCCATTCCCTGTTCCATTTGTGACATAATTCGTGCATCATAGTCTAGTAATATCTGTTCTGCTTCTACCATTTTTTCAAATTCTTGCTCTGATACACCAAGCACTTCCTTCAGTGTTTCACGTTTTCCTTGATACTTTCCACCAACTACTAAAATCATGCCAATCTCCTATTCTACATAAATATCACAATGCATCCAAGCAAAACCAATTCTAATATCTGGACAAAGTATCCTGCCAAATCTCCTGTGGTACCTCCAAACTGCTTTATTGCTAATCGATAATAGTAGTGCATCACAATAAATGTTACCACCATAATCACGATTGCCATCATTAAGTTAGACCAAATCCCAACCCATATAAATGAACTTACCATCCATAAGCCCGATATGACTTGTACCACTTTTTTTTGTGCATTTTGTGAAAATGTTGATACTGTTCCATCTTTTTTTGCTTTTGGATAAGATACAACTGCAAATGCACTACAACCACGACTTAATACAAATACTCCCATATATACAAGTATTTCTTCATATGTTATGATACTAAGTAAACCTAGTGTCATAACAAAATATACTCCTCCATAAATGATGGCAAATGCCCCAGTATGAGGGTCTTTTAAAATTTCTAACCTTCTTTCCTTTGATTGGTAAGAGCTCAGCGCATCAATTACATCTAAATACCCGTCAAAATGGATTCCGCCTGTAATTAGAATTGGAATTATTGTAAACATCGCCGCAAGTAACATTTGATTATTTTGAATTCCTTGGAACAGAAAGTAGCTTCCATAGATAACAAGTCCTATTACTATACCAATTACTGGAAAAAAACACATGGCATATCGCATATTTTTTTCATTCCAGTTCACATTTGGAACCGGAATTTTTGAATACATGGCTAAAGCTATAAAAAAACTATGCATCCTTTTTTCCTCCTGCTCTCTTACTCCAAATTGGAATTCCAAATACAACTTCAATCACTTCACTCGCTTCTTTTGCAAGTCTTTGATTGATTCTTCCTAATGTGTTTTGATACTGTTTTGTCTCTATTTCATAAGCAAAACAATCATGTGCAATTTCGTTTGTTACTACAACTAAATAATCACACATCGTTTCTAATTGCAAAATTCCCAAAACAACTTCTTCTACGATATCCTCTTTGGAATTCTTACAAGAAAACATTTCATTCGCAACTAGATTTGAAACACATTCTAGAAGTACTACTTTTTGCTTATTATTTTTTGTTGGCAGTTGTAATTTCTCAATTTCTGTATAGCATTCGACTGTTTGGAAATCCTTCTCACCCCTCATCAAACGATGTTTTTTAATTCTTTGTTTCCCCTCTTCTCCAAAAGGCATCATCGTAGCAATATAATATCGCTCTGTGTTATCTCCATATGATATCACCCGACCTTCGGCATACTCTGATTTTCCGCTACCACTTCCTCCTGTGATTAAAATCATGTTTCACTAACCTCCAATTCATTTAAAAAGTCAGCAATCATTTGAGGATTCGAAGGATAGTATAAATGTGGATATCCTACAAGTAATTGTTTTGTATGATTCATACACTTCCAAGTACGCTTGCTCATGGGCTTTCTCGCAATTGCGCTTTCCCCTGGATTTGTGCTCTCCCAATAATGAAATTCATGTCCCTTAATCTTTCCTAATTCTGTTTCAATTTCTATGTAACCAAATCGGCTTAATCGGCCTGTTGGATAGGTCCTTCCTTTTATAATCCCAACCATATTATAACTGCTTCCATCCAATACTTCTAGTTCCTCATGAAGATACATAAACCCACCACACTCTGCAAGGATTTTTACCCCATTTTTGTATGCATCTTTTATTGATTGAATCATAGAGGTGTTATCTGAGAGCATTTTTCCATGCAGTTCTGGATACCCACCTCCAAAAAGAATCGCATCAATCTGTTCTGGTAACACCGCATCATGAATAGGACTAAAATCTATCACTTCCCATCCCATGGATTCTAACAATTCTATGTTTGCATCATAATAGAAACAAAAAGCTTCATCTTTTGCTACAGCGATTCGGCGGTTATTTTGTATGGATTTTTCCTCAACAAAAGATTCTTCGACCTTGCAAGTAGCAATTGACTCTAATCGTTCTAAGTCAATATACGCTTCAATCTTTTTAGATAATCGGTCTAAATTTTCACTCCACCCCTTTTGTTCTTCTGGTAGAACCAAACCAAGATGCCGACTTTCTAAATTTGCTTCATCACACACAGGAAATGCACCTAAATATTTAACGCCCATTTCTTCAATTAACGGTTTTAACCGTTCTCCCATCAAGGAACTTGTACGATTTAAAATCACACCTGCAATCATAGAATCACTTTCAAATGTGAGAAATCCTTTTAACAAAGCAAGTATGGATACACTACTTTTTTTTCCATCGATTACTAGAATTGAAGGGGTGTTTGTGATTTTTGCTACATGAAAACTACTTGCTTTCGTACTAATTCCAGCAATTCCGTCGTAATATCCCATAACACCTTCTAAAACAGACCAGTCATACCCCTTAGATTCTTTTTCAAATAAGTTTCTTAATGATTCTTCTTCCAAGAAGTATCCATCTAGATTACAGCTACCAATCCCTAATGCTGTTTTATGAAAAAGTGGATCAATATAATCTGGACCACATTTAAAAGATTTGATTTTCTCTCCTCTTTTTTTTAATGTAGCCAAAAGCCCACAAACCAACATCGTCTTTCCCGATCCACTTGACGGTGCGACAATCATAAATCTTTTATTATTCATAAACGTTTCCTATCCATTAATGGTAATAATAAATATTGGATTTTGTCCTTTCATCATGTGATAAGAGCCTACAAGCTCTGCTTTGCTTACTTGCATAGAGATAATTTCATGGTCCAGTTCATGCTTTCCTAGATACTTTGTAATTTGGGCTAAGGATTCTAGTGCAATCACATTAATTACAATTGTAATCTTCGGATTCTTTTCTAGCAATAAATCTAGAATCTCTTCCATACGATTTCCTGTTCCCCCAATAAAAGCTTTATCTGGAATAATATCATCTGGGATATTACCTGGAGCAATTCCTTTACACAATACCAAATTTTTCACTTGAAACTTTTCTTTATTTTGAATAATAAGATCACATGCCTCCTCATTCCGTTCCATCGCATAGACAATCCCATTTGGTGCTAGCATTGCAGCTTCAATAGATACAGAACCTGTCCCTGCTCCAATATCGAAAATAATATTATCCTTATTAAGATTTAATTTATTAAGAGAAACTGCTCTTACTTCACTTTTTGTAATGGGAACTTTCCCACGAATAAATGCACTATCTTTCATATGTCTTAATCCCTTTCTATAATCGCTGCAATTAGGGAATGTTGTTGCCAA
This sequence comes from uncultured Lachnospiraceae bacterium, assembly GCA_964370595.1. GTDB lineage: Bacteria > Bacillota > Clostridia > Lachnospirales > Lachnospiraceae > Brotaphodocola. The sequence continues at coordinate 28,500 of CAYJKD010000002.1, read as the reverse complement.
TCCTTTAATTCTTCTATGGTTCCACTTGCAATTCTTTCATCCTGATATCCAATTCGTTCCCCTACACGAAGCTTTACATTCTTATAGCCACTGTTTTTCAGTTGCTGGTAAAGGTAATTTAAATCATATTCTCCTCCTAGAAGTAAAAATACTCTCTTATTCTCTTTCAGGGTATGAATTACATCTAATGTTCTTCCATGCATAGTTGCTAGATGTGTTTCTTCCCAAGAAATACCAAATTTAGCACTCAAAGCTGCTACTGTACTAATTCCAGGAAGAACTCTAACAGAATAACCGATAGACTCTAATGATGTTTTTGCATTTGCACTCCCACTAAAAAAACCTGTATCCCCAGAAAATAAAATAGCAATTTGCTGATATCCAGGATGTTCCATTAACCATTTTGCAATCTCTTCTCCTTTATAGATTGGATACGTCTCTATACCGTTTAAATATTCTTTCATATCTTCTAGCATGCGTGGAGCACCAAATACCACTTCGCAGGTATTTAAATCATGAAATGCCTCCTTTGTCATATGAATCCCTTGCCCCATCCCCATTCCAATTAGGCTTGCACACTTATCGGTAGCAACGTATTCATTCCGAATTATGTTTATAAATGACTCAAGTGACATCCCATTCTCTCTTAATGGCCTTCCGATTACCACCGTGGAAATACCACATTCATCTGCTGCTTGTATTTTCTCCAAATACCCACCAGCAGAACCAGATTCTTTTGTTACAAGCCATTGAATCTGTAGCTGATTAATCATTCCTCGATTCAATTCTTTTGTAAATGGCCCTTGCATTCCAATTAAATGTTTCCCTTTGAAACCTAGCTGTTCACATTGTTGTAGCACTTCTCCTTGTGGCAATACGCGAGCAAAGATTCGCTCTTCATAATTTTCTATCTTCGTGTAAGATGCTATCTCTTTACTTCCTGTCGTCAGTAAAATATTTCCTTCTTTCCCATTTAAAAACGAAATTGCATCTTCTGTGGTTTCTACATATACACATTGATTGCTTTTACTATTTTCCACGGATTGTCTTAAGACCCTTGTGTAAGGAAATTTATATTCGGTTGTAATTTCTAGTAATGTGGTTGTAATATTTTTTGCATATGGATGGGTTGCATCTACCACATAAGTCGGATTTTCCTTTTGTAGCAGAGTTAAAATATCTCCCTTTGATAAAGCTCCTTGTATTACTTTTACATTATTTGATTTAGGAAGTAACTCTTCTCCATATTCAGAAACCACACATACCACCGTATTCATTTTTCTTGATTGGCAATATTCTGCAATGCGACGCCCTTCTGTTGTTCCACCAAAGATTACGATATCACTCATCCTTCTCATCCTTTCATACTTTTGTCATCATGTTGCATCAATCATTATTACCATTTCCTCTTTTTGTCATAATATCGATCCATTCCATCGCTTGAGCTGTATATCCTAAGCATTTATGTTCCAAAGAAAATGTGATCACTTCTATCATCGTGTTTCCCCCAGTCCACTGATGAAGGTGTTTTTTTGCTCTTTTTGCTACTTCATCTAAGAATTCAATTTGCTTTTTTGAATCATTTATTTTTTCTAATACTTCATCCATCGTATTACACAACCAGATTTCTTCTGGATTTTTATATCCCATATCTGTTAGAATTTCACAAGCAATCTCCATCCTTCTATCGCCGTATTTAGAATGGGTATTAAAAACTCCTCCTGCTACTTTTATCATTTTCCCTATATGTCCTGTAAACAATGCCGTTTTAACATTTTCCTCTGCAAGTATCTTTGCAGTTTCGTGAAAAAAATTGCTACACTTTACAGATTCTTCCATATCGAGGTTTTTATATTTTTTCAAAAAATCCTGGCCGTAATTACCAGGAACAATACTTAATATATCTTGGTCTTCCAAAGATTTCATGTGCACTTCAATTCGAATGGTTTCAATTAATGCATCCTCGCTCATAGGATGAACAATTCCACTAGTGCCAAGTACTGAAATTCCTCCTACAATTCCAAGCTTAGGATTAAATGTCTTGCTTGCCAACTCCTCGCCTTGAGGAATCGATATGGTAACGCATAAGTAAATTTCTTCCTTATATTGTTCATATACTTCAAATACGCTATTTGCAATCATCTCTTTTGGAACTGGATTAATTGCATAGTACCCCACAGGGCAACGCAGTCCTTTTTTAGTCACAATCCCAATCCCTTTTCCGCCTACGATATAAAGATGACAATTTTTTTTTGTCTCAGAATAACCATGTTTTAACTGCATATATTCTGCCTTTGTAACTTGAGTTACCTCTGCTTCAACCCAAGTACCATTGGTAATATCTGGATCATCTCCTGAATCTTTTTGAACACCAAACCATGCATTATCTCTCTGATGTACGACGACTGTTTTTTTACTTCCATTTGGCAGATTGACTGATATTTTTGATACTCGATTTTTATACAATACAAAAACTGCTGAAGCCTTAGCGGCTGCAGCAGCGCATGTACCCGTTGTAATTCCACTGCGTAGTTTTCTATTATTCATATCCTCTCCAGTCCGTTATACTGTCCGTACTCAATTATAAATACATGATTCTATATTCAATGTTATATCTCTACACGCAACTGCAACTGTTACTCCATCTTTTGCAAATTTCTTTATAAGTAATTTGCCAGCATTTCCAGCCATATAAAGTGCTGCTCGCTCACACACATTATCTACCCCTACTGTTTTTTTCACAAAATCAGAACTACTAAAGTCTCCTTCTAATTGCAGCAACTTTTCTTTGGAATACGTTTTAAATGGAATTTTAAAATTTTCTGCAAATTCTATAATCCCTTGCTCCTCTTTTTTTACATCAATGCTGCTACATGCATAGATTCCCCTCATGTCCAGTTGATTTTGGCGAAATACCTCTTTTATTGTTTGAGTAATGATAGATTCTTTCGTGTCTTTTCTACACCCTATTCCAACTACATAAATGGAAGGAATCAACGTTAAGCATGAATGGTCAATCTCTCCTGTAATTCGTACTCGATGCTTTCCTTTTGAGTTATCATTTCTACATAGTTCTTTTGGCAAATTTCCTTCGATAAAAATATCGCTTTGTAGCTCTATCATTTCTCCATCTAAAATTGCAGCTGCAATTTCTTTTGATTGTTCTCTACTACCAATCTTTAATCCTAGCGTCTTTGCCCAAACATCAATAGCTAGTTTCCCCTCCACATCCGAAGCTGTTGTAATTATAGGTGTTGCGCCGATCATGTTAGCTATCGTAGATGTCAACTGATTTCCTTCCCCAACATGACCTGAAAGCAATGAAATAGCATAAGTTCCCTTTTCATCTAAAACGACAACTGCAGGATCTAAAAACTTATCTTTAAGAAAAGGAGCAATCGCTCTTACCGCAATCCCTGCTGCACCAATAAATACAATACCATCTACAACTTCAAACTGCTCTTTTGTCCATAGGGAAATTTTCTCTATAAGTACATGGATATATTCACCATCAGACCCTCTATGATATTTCTCTTTTATATAGCCATCTGCCCTTTGACCTGTTTCATTCCATTGACCTACAATTCTTTTACAAAGTCTTGCGCCTGCTGCTGTAAAGCTGACCACTCCGATTCTCATTTAATCAGTACCACCTTTTTTCACATATCAATCCGTCTATCCGATTCCTACAACTTAATTTAATTCATAAAAATATGTTGCTTATCAACATATTTGTAGCTGTAATTCTCTTTGTTTATCCATTTTAGAATTTAACTACATTTTATCTCATAAATATTAGTTTTGCAACCGAATATCATCCAGATTATTTTTTACTAAAGCTGAATCATTAATTGCTAACAAATATTAGTATTGATAATATGCATATCTTCATCATCAGGGCATACCCACCTTCATTTCCTATCCTTACAAACAAACTACATCCGTGCAAACTTTGCACAAAAAAAGATAGGACCAAACTGATCCTACCTTTTATCATTACATACTTAGCGAGTCTTATTCTTCTGTATATTCTTCAACTGGTGCATACTCTTCTTCTACCATCTCTGGCTCATAAAGAGCTTTCATGCTTAAGCTGATTTTTCTATCTTCTTCATTGAAATCTACAACTTTTACTTCTACTTCTTGTCCGATTGATAATGCATCGGAAGGTTTTTCAACATGATCTCTTGAAATTTGTGATACGTGTAATAAAGCATCAACACCTGGCTCTAATTCAACGAATGCACCAAAATCTGTCATACGTGCAATACGTCCAGTTACAACATTACCAATTGCATACTTTCCAGTTGCATTTGCCCATGGATTTTCTTCTGGGAACTTTAAGCTTAATGCAATTTTTTCGCCACTGATATCTTTAATCAATGCTTTTAATTCATCTCCTGATTTTAGAACTTTCTTAGGATTTTCAACACGTCCCCAAGACATTTCAGAGATGTGAAGTAGTCCATCTGCTCCACCTAAATCAATAAATGCACCAAAATCAGTTACATTTTTAACAACACCTTCAACTACATCGCCAACACTAATCTTAGCGAATAGTTCTTTTTGAAGTTCTGCTTTTTTTGCAGCTAGTAATTGTCTTCTATCACCAATTACTCTTCTTCTCTTTGGATTGAATTCAGTAATTACAAATTCAATTTCTTGTCCTGCATATTTTGTTAAATCTTTTTCAAAAGAGTCAGAAACTAGACTTGCAGGAATAAATACGCGTGCTTCTTCAAAAACAACGCTTAATCCACCATCAAGTACTTGTGCAACTGTTGCTTTTAACACTTCTTTATTGTTAAATGCTTCTTCTAATCTCTTATTTCCTTTATCAGCAGCAACTCTCTTATAAGAAAGAAGAACTTGACCTTCTCCGTCGTTCACTTTAGTAACTTTAGCAGTAACATCATCGCCAACATTTACTAGGTTTCTCAAATCAACATTAGCTTCATTGGTATATTCATTACGAGTAATGATACCATCTGATTTGTATCCGATGTTTAAGATGATTTCATCTTCCTTCACATCGATGACTTTACCGGTGACTATCTCCCCTGTTCTTATTGTTTTTAATGATTCCTCTAACATTTGTTCAAAACTTAATTCTGACATTAGTATGAACCTCCTCAATTATTTGATTTGGGGTAGACGCCCCAGCTGTAATGCCAACACTAATTGCAGAATCCATCCACTTCGACTCAAAATCATCTTGTGTTTGAATAAAGTAAGTATTTTCACACTCTTGTTTACATATTTCGAATAACTTTTGGGTATTCGAACTATTCTTACCGCCAACTACAAGCATTGTATCTACTTTAGATGCAATTTCTTTCGCTTCCACTTGACGTTCCTGTGTAGCATTGCAGATCGTGTTTAAAACAATTATATCATAACCTTTTTTTGCAATTTTTTCAACTAAATATTTAAATTTATTGTAATTAAATGTTGTTTGAGAGACGATACATAGTTTTTCATTCTTAGAAAATGGTATTTTTTCTACTTCTTCTTCGGATTCAATAACAAATCCACCATTCTTTGTCCAACCAACAATTCCTTCTACTTCTGGATGATTTTGGTTTCCTATAATACAGATTCCATATCCCAATGCCTCATTTTTTGAAACAAGCCGATGAATTTTTTTAACAAAGGGACACGTAGCATCAACAATTTCCATTCCATAAGATGCAATCTCTTCTTGTATTTGCCTTCCTATTCCGTGAGATCTTATAACCACGATTCCTTTTTCTTTCGTTTTTAACTCATCTAAAGTATGAATTACTTCAACCCCTTTGTTCTCCAAATCTCTTACTACTTCTTCATTGTGGATAATCGGTCCATATGTATAGACTGGTTTCGTAGATACGTTGATCTGTTTATAAACTTGTTGCACTGCTTGTTCCACGCCAAAACAAAATCCTGCTGTTTTCGCAACTATAACCTCCATACGTTATACTCCACTTTCCACTTGATAGCCTCTTTGATAGCTTAATTTTACAATTTCACTTACCACTTGTTCCATACTCATTTCAGAGCTATCTAGATAATATGCGTCATCTGCTTGCTTTAATGGAGCAATCTCTCGGTTCATATCACGTTGATCTCGCTCTATGATATCCTTTTCAACTGTTTCTATATCTGCCTCTACGCCACTCTCCTTTAATTGATTCACCCTTCGCTTTGCACGAATAAGAGAGCTTGCTGTCAAATATACTTTAAGGTCTGCATTTGGTAAAATACAAGTCCCAATATCTCTGCCATCCATAATCACATCAAAGTCATTTGCCAATTTTTTCTGCAGAGAAAGTAAATGGGCACGTACACTTTGATAAGCACTCGTAACCGAAGCCATAACACCTACTTCTTCTGCACGAATTGCATGACTTACATCCTTCCCATTAAGGATTACCCTTTGCTCCCCATCTTCATATATAATTGTAACTTCTATATCTTTACAAACAGAAGTAATCTTTTCTTCATTTTCTTTCGCAATTCCATTTTCCAAAAGATATAATCCTAGGGCGCGATACATCGCTCCTGTATCCACATAAATCATATTTAAATCTTTTGCAACTCTTTTTGCAACTGTACTCTTTCCAGCTCCAGCTGGTCCATCTACAGCAATATTAAATCGAATTTTCGACATCAAACTTTTCCTCATTTCCAAAATATTAACCGATGGATATTCCTGCTAAATATCCAGTAGACCAAGCAATTTGAAGATTATATCCTCCTGTGACAGCATCTAAATCTAATACTTCTCCCACAAAATAGAGATCTTTTACCTTTTTTGATTCCATCGTAGATGGATTAATCTCATTTACAGCAATTCCACCTTGTGTAATAATTGCTTCTTTAAATCCTCTTAAGTTCGTAAGTGTAAAAGTAAATCCCTTCATCACTTCACCTAGTCGTAACCGCTCTTGCTTCGTTATTTCATGGATTTTCTTTTCTGGATCAATACCAGTACGCTCAATCAAAATTGGAATCATTTTACTTGGTAATAATTCTGATAGGCTATTTCGAAATTGTTTATTTTTCGCTTTCTCAAAATCCCTTAAAATTCTTGCATCTAATTGCTCTTTTGACAATGCTGGTTTCAAATCAATTTCTAAAACCAAAGGCTGTTTTCTCAACTGAGAAGAAACATAACTACTTGCACTAATCAAAACAGGTCCGCTCACACCAAAATGTGTAAATAGCATTTCTCCAAAATCTTCGTATAAGTTTTTATTTCCTTTTTTTATTTTCACACTGATATTTCTCAAAGAAAGTCCTTGAAGTTGCTTTCCTTCTTCCTCTAGTACTTCAAAGGGAACCAGTCCTGGTGATGCATCTTTTATTGTATGTCCTACTTCTTTCGCAAATTCATACCCGTCCCCTGTTGAACCAGTCGTAGGATAAGATAGTCCCCCTGTTGCTACAATCACTGCATCTGCATTTACTTCTCGATTTCCCTTTTTCAAAAGAATCCCATGGATTTTTTCATCTTTTACAAGTAATTTTGCTACTTCTTCAAATAAATTTACAGTTACTTTTAATTCTTTCATTTTTCTTGCCAATGCTTGAATCACATCATTGGACTTATCCGAAACTGGAAATACTCGATTACCTCGTTCAATCTTAATCGGACATCCCCATTCTTCTATTCGTTCTATCATATCTTGATTGGTAAATGTATAAAAACTACTATACATAAACTTATCATTGCTTACCATACTAGAAAATAGTTCTTCCATATCACAGGCATTTGTAATATTACAACGCCCTTTACCTGTAATATAAAGTTTCTTTCCTAATTTTTCATTTTTTTCATACAAAGTGACCTTATGTCCACAAGTAGCGGCAGAGATCGCAGCCATCATTCCAGCTGCGCCTCCCCCTATAATTATTACATGTTTTATATTTTTTCCCAACGTATTAACCCTTTTTCTTTTGTTCTTTAATTCTTCTTTCCAAAGCATCTACAACTGTTTCCATTACTTTTATCCTTGCGTAATACTTGCAATTCCCCTCTACAACAATCCAAGGAGCATAGGTAGTCGATGTACGAATCAGCATTTCATCAATCGCTGTTTCATATGCATCCCACTTCTCTCTATTTCGCCAATCTTCATCGGTAATTTTCCATAGCTTTTCTGGATTTTCCATACGCGCACGGAAGCGTCTTTCCTGTTCATCTTTATCTATATTCATAAAGAATTTAAGTACAACTGCTCCTGAATTTGCAAGATGCGATTCCATTTCATTGATTTCTTGATATGCCCGCTTCCATTCTTTTGTTGTACAAAAACCTTCAATTCGCTCTACCATAACCCTACCATACCAAGTACGGTCGAATATTGTAATATGTCCCTTTTTCGGCATTTTATTCCAAAAACGCCATAAATAATGATGTTTCCGTTCAATATCATTTGGCGCCGCAGTTGGAACAACACAGTACCCTCTTGGATCTAGCCGGCCTGTCAATCTTTTGATTGCTCCACCTTTTCCCCCTGCGTCCCATCCTTCAAAACCAAGTACTACAGGAATTCGCAAGCGATATAAATCTCCATGAAGTTTTTTTAGTTTCTTTTTTAAATATTTTAACTTTTCTTTATATTCTTCTTGTGTATATGTCTTACTTAAATCAGAACTTGAAAGTACATGGTGCACTTCGTAGTCTTGTACAGTATTTTCATTTGCCTCTTTTACTACATTTTCCTTCTGTTTTAATACATATTCCATCCGATTCTTCAACGTATTTAAAATACTTAATGTCGCATTATCTGCATGAGTCGCATTTACGATTGTCCATGGAGCAAAATCAGCATCGGTTCGTTCTAGCATCTCTTCATTAATCGCTT
>CAYJKD010000002.1:0-19641 GCA_964370595.1 uncultured Lachnospiraceae bacterium | reverse complement strand
CTTCACATCGTTTAAACTCCTCATTATAGAGCCAATCTTCTTTTGTTACTCTCCATTTTGTCTCTTTTGATTTTTCCAATTTCTTAAATCGGCTCTTTTGCTCTTTTTTATCAATGTAAAGAAATATCTTAATAATTACCATATTTCCATCTGTCAATAACTTTTCAAATGAACAGATATCTTGATAAGCTTTTGGCATTTGGCTCTCTTCTTTATTCGCTTTAAAGCGTTCTTTTATAACTGGACGATACCATGCATGATCAAAAATTGCAATTCTACCTTTTTCTGGAAGTAACTTCCAAAACTTTTGTAGAAATGGATAAAATGCATCCTCTTCACTCGCCTTCCCTGTCGTATAAACATCAAACCCTCTTGGATCTAACGTTTGAATCAGTCGGTTAATTTGAGTTCCTTTTCCAGCTGCTTCCATTCCTTCAAATAATACAAGTACAGGAATCTGAGCTTCCTTAAATCGGCGTTGAAGGTTACTGATTTGAACGGTTAAATCGTTTAATTCTTGTTTGTAAATCTCTTTTTCTACTTCGTTTTTTACTTGAATTTTCTCTAACATTGGCGCCTCCTTATTCGTTATTGTATTTTACTTTGTAACAAGTCAATATAAAAACCTGTTAACATTGCTGCTGTTTTACTTACATCTTTCATCATTCCTGCCTCGTCAAATAAGAAAGATGTATTCAAGTTTAAATCATATCCGCCTAGTTCTTCGTTCCAATCCAAAGAGCCTCCATTTTGCTCTATTGGGTCTTGATATATATGTAGTCGCTTTACTTGATTGATCTCTTGTGGTAAAAACACTTTCTTTATAAGTTCAATCAATTCTTCTGACTGTAAATCCAATGGTTCTTCAACTTTATATAAATTTTCCATGTCTAATATCAGCGTTGTTTCTCGCTCGCCTACTAAAGGCAGTAAAATAACTTTATAATCATGGTTTTGTACAACCTGAATCACGTAACCAGCTCCTGTGTTTGCATACTCTCGTATCGTTAAAAACTCTTCTTGTACTCTTGTAGGCGTCCCATAAACAGATTCAATTCGACGAATCATTTCTGCTAATTCAATCCCAGCATCCGAAGCATTTATGATTACTTGATCTAAATTTCCGTTGGTGTAGTGATAGTTTGTAATAATCGTTTGATCCACACCAAACCATTGCATATTATAGTCTACTTCCTGAACATAATTACCATCTTCTGTTATCGTATCCAATGTGGTTTTTCCATAACTTCCCAATTGTCCACTATTCTTCCGATAACTATGATTGAAAAAAATAGGATCCTCTTCTTCCATTACAATCACTTGATTATTTTCATTTGATGATACCGATGTACTTAAATAGGATGATGTATTCAAATCCATTATATATTTTGCTGTTTCAATTAAAAGATTACTAACTTCTACCATTGACAAAATATCCACTTCTTGTTCATTATCTTCCATTGTAAACATAGACGCTTCCAAACGATCAGGCTTTATCATCAATCCAGAAATCCCGTAACTCGTACACGCTGCTAAAAACTCATGATTTCCTTGCATCATTGACCATGACTGAGAATATTCTTTTTGAGAATAATATTTCAACAATTCAACTAGCTTACTTTCTTCTAAATTCGTTTCAATCACTAAAGTTTCATTGGGAACAGTTCCGATCCCTTCCAAAAAAACAGCTCCAATAATTTTATTATAATTCAACGATGTAATAGAATCAAAAAAATGTTGGATACCTAATCCACTTCCTGCACTCCCTGACACGCTTACAAACCAAATTTCTGTATCACTTTGTACTTGTGCTAATAATCTTGCTGTTTCCATTAATGTAGTTATCCCGACTGCATTAAATGATATACCATGATTCGAAGGAAATGAATCATGATTTGCCATAATCAATAAAATATCTGACTGTGGAGAATTCCCTCTTTTTTTTGCAATTACATTTGTCCCTGCGTATGCATATCCATATGTATCTGACCAATACTCTTGCTCTTCTACTTCATAGCCATAGTTATTGAATAAACCACTCATATGCTTTGCAATTGTGTTTTCAAATTCGCTTCCTGATACTCGGCTTGATTGTGTTAATTGCTCAATCAATTCTTGCATATAAAATGGATTAACTTCTTCTTCTACAAATTCCTCTATGACAATTGGTTTCGTTTCTTCCGATGTCGTTTCCTGAGGCAACACTTGTGTAGACGGACCTGCACATCCGACTAGAAGTATACTTAAAAATACAAAAGTCAGTAGTAACTTCCTTTTTGAATTTCTCTTTAGCATTTTCATCTAATTCCCCTTATATCTATCGTTCAACCAAACAACATTTTTCCTATTATAACACAGAAAGTCCGATCCTGCAAAAAAACATTCCTCCTGTATCTTTATTCTTAAAGCAAATCGTGTTATACTTATTACACTGTCAAATGTATTTATACAGAAGGGATTAAATTGATATGAAGAAAAGATTTGGAGTCATCTCCGCAGGCATTTTTGTTTGCTTTTTACTGTTTGCTGGTATTTTAATGTTTTTTCCAGAAGAACAAACAACTGAGCCTAGTGAGCCTGAAACCGTTTTAACTACGGAAGAAACAACATTAGCACCACCAACGACCACACCTGAACCAACAGAAACAGAACCTGATCCAACCAAAGATATTCCAACTCACATCTTAGAGTTTTTTGATGAATATGAAACAAGTGTTGGATGGATTACCATAGAAGGAACTAATATTGACTACCCAATTATGTATCATCCAGAAGATAATGAATACTTTTTATATCGAAGTGTAGATGAAGAATTTGTTGAAGGTGGTCCTGGATCCATCTATCTAGATTCTCTTCATGATCTGGAAGTCAGTGGGAATCATGTCATATATGGCCATAATATGCGTAATGGAAGCATGTTTCATGATGTAATGGAATTTAAAGATGAAGATTTTTTTAACGAAGAGCGAGATATACACATTTATACACGAGAAGGAATTCAAGATTTAACTCCAGTATATTGTTATAGTGATGTGGCAGATGTTTACTATCGCCTTCCTGTATTGGAAGATGAAGTTCCTCAATTTCTTTTTGAACGTACAGGTAAAGAATTAGATGCAGAAAACATCTTTGTTCTTATTACTTGCTCTTATGGACAAGAAGATGAACGTACCTATTTGATCTTAGAAGACACCACAAGTTAAAACTAATAATTTTATTTTATAATTACTTAAAAAGGCAGTTGCTTACCATCTAAATTTAGTTGGTAAGCAACTGCCTTTCTATTATATTAGCTGTTGATTGTTTATCGTTAATCGAAATTCTAATTTCAAAACATCTGCTGCTTTTCTGCAAAGTCTCATTCGCCCTAAAAATATTTCAAAATAGTCCATAATCACACAAACACTTGTGTCAATCGATAATCGAAGTTCAATAAACTTATCTTTTTCAATGATTACTTCCGACTTCACTACAGAATAATTTACATTATCATGAATATCAAATGTGGTAAAGTCTGTATTTCGTACACGGCTCCGTCGAACATCTGTCTTATCTGCCAATATGAGTGCTGCTGCAATCGCATTAACTGGATAAGCTGTATTTTCATCATGATTTCCGATTGCAGTTATGATTGTTGCAATATTTTCTGGTTCCTCTCCCATATTATCAAGGATACGAAATGCCATAACCGCACCTGATTGTGCATGATCTACTCGATTTATAACATTACCAATATCGTGCAAATATCCTGCAATTTTTGCTAGCTCTATTTCTTCTTTTGAATATCCTTGCACCGTTAAAATTTTTGCTGCCAAATCAGCTACTTTTGTCACATGTGCAAAACTATGCTCTGTATATCCTAAGGCCAACAACGATTCATCTGCTTTCTTGATGTAAGAATTTACCCTTGAATTTTTGCGAATTTCATCATATGTAATTACCATGGCAATTCCTCCTTATTATGCTTCTGTCATAATAAACATATCGTAAATTGCCTGTATTGACTGCTCAAAATCAGGATTTTTCACTCCAATGATAATATTAAGTTCGCTAGATCCTTGGTCAATCATCTTTACATTAATTCTTGCATGTGCAAGAGAAGAGAATATTCTACCTGCTGTCCCTCTCGTTGCCTTCATTCCTCTTCCAACTACTGCAACCAATGCTAAATCTGACTCTAAATCTACACTGTCTGGTTCTACTGCACGATGAATTCCTGCGATAACTTGCTGTTCATACTCTTCGAATTCATCTTGATGTACCATAATTGTCATGGTATCAATTCCAGATGGCATATGCTCAAATGAAATATTATATTTTTCAAATACTTCTAATACTTTTCTGCCAAACCCAACTTCAGCATTCATCATTGCCTTTTCAATATTGATAGCACAGAATCCTTTTTTGCCTGCAATACCAGTAATCGTATAGCGAGGTTTTCTACATGTGCTCTCTACAATCAACGTTCCTTTGTCTTGAGGTTTGTTTGTATTACGGATATTGATTGGAATTCCTTCTTTACGCACAGGGAATATTGCATCCTCATGAAGTACGCTCGCTCCCATATAAGAAAGTTCGCGAAGTTCACGATAAGTAATCGTTTCAATAACCTCCGGATTTTTAATAATCCTTGGATCTGATACAAGAAATCCTGATACATCTGTCCAGTTTTCATATAGGTCTGCATGGATAGCTCTTGCAACAATTGAGCCTGTCACATCTGATCCACCTCTTGAAAATGTTTTAATCGTACCATCTTCTTTTGCTCCGTAAAATCCTGGAATTACAGCTTTTTCAATGTGCTCAAGTCTTTCACTTAATTCTTTATTGGTTGTTTCTGTATCAAAACTTCCATCTTCACGGAAGAATATAACTTCTGCTGCATCTACAAATTCATACTCTAAGTAATTTGCCATAATTATACTATTTAAATATTCACCACGAGAAGCTGCATAGTCTCGTCCTGCTCCTGCTAAAAAATTCTCTTCGATCTTAGCAAACTCATGGTCAAGATTTAAATTTAATTCTAATCCGTCAATAATATCTTCAAATCTACTTTTAATATTTTCTAATATTTTTTTATAGCTCATTTGAGTCGAGGCTGCATCATAACAAGCATAAAGTAAATCCGTTACTTTTTCATCCTTGTCATTTCTCTTTCCTGGTGCTGATGGCACAACGTATCTTCTTGCCTTATCTGCACGAATAATATCTCCAACCTTCTTAAACTGTTTTGCACTTGCAAGTGAACTTCCACCAAATTTAACAACTGTTTTCATGATTTTCCATCTCCTTATGTAACTTTCCTTGGATCAAATAGGATACTTCCAATACCGAAAATAATACTTTAATTCTTATGTTCTGTCAAGTTTTACAGAAAATATTTTACTCCTGATTCAAATATTTTCAAATCTTGTTTTCCATAAATATTTTTAGCTACACCATATCCAATCCGCTCAGAGTGAGCCATCTTCCCAAGCACTTTACCATCTACACTTGTAATTCCTTCAATCCCTTGATAAGAGCCATTCGGATTCCAATATTCATCCATTGTCGGATTTCCATGTTCATCGACATATTGTGTTGCAATTTGTCCATTCTCATTTAACTGTTTTAGCCATGTATCATTAGCAATAAAACGACCTTCTCCATGGGAAGCTGGATTACAATAAACTTCTCCTGGATCCGCTAATTGTAACCATGGGGATTTGTTACTTACAACTTTCGTATACACCATTTTTGAAATATGTCGCCCAATTGCATTTAATGTTAAAGTTGGAGCATCTTCTGTTTGCTCTACAATTTTACCGTTGGGTACAAGTCCAAGCTTAATCAATGCTTGAAATCCATTGCAAATCCCTAATACAAGACCATCTCTTTCTCCTAATAGTGTTTCAATTTCATCTTTAATCACTTGATTACGAAATACGGTAGCAAAGAACTTAGCACTACCATCTGGTTCATCTCCTCCTGAAAAACCACCTGGGAACATTACAATCTGTGCTTTTGCAATTTCTTTACGGTAAATATCAATGGATTCTCGAATCTGGTCTGCATTTAAATTATGAAATACTTTTGTAACTACCTTCGCTCCTGCTCGTTCAAACGCTTTTGCACTATCATATTCACAGTTTGTTCCAGGGAATACTGGAATGAAAACATTTGGAACTGCAATTTTATGATTACAAATCATAGGCGCATTGCATTTATAAATCGACTCTTCCACTGAGGCTACTTCAATATTCGCTTTTGTAGGAAACACTACTTCTAATGTTTCATTCCACTTACCTAATGCTTCTTCAATTGAAATTACCATTTCTTTATAAGAAATTTCAGATTTTTCTTGCACTTCGCCAATCACACAATACTCTATATTTAAAGAATCTAATTTATCTGTTGGTATTTCACAGATAATATTTCCCCATGCTGGGGCAAATAATAGATTTTTATCCACAGAAGAATCTACTTTTACACCAAGTTTATTTCCAAAGGCCATTTTGCAAATTGATTCTGCAATTCCATATCCCTCAACTGCATACGCTGAAACAATTCGCTTAGAATCTATATCTTGCTTCATTTTTTCATACCCATCTTTTAACTGGTTAAAATCAGGTAAATCAAGCTCATTTTTCTCAAGTTGAAACAATACTAATTTATTGCCTGGTGTTTTCAGTTCTGGAGTAATCACATCCGACTCTTTCCCTACATTTACTGCAAATGATACAAGAGTTGGTGGAACATTAATTTCTCCTTGCGTTTCATCAAAAAAAGTTCCTGACATACTATCTTTTCCACCAATTGATGGAAGTCCTAATTCCATCTGCGCTTCATAGGCACCTAGTAACGCAGCAAATGGTTCGCCCCAACGAGTTGGATCTTCTGTCATCCTTTTAAAATATTCTTGAAAAGTAAAACGAATTTTTTTATAATCTCCACCTGCAGCTACAATCTTTGCAACAGAAGAAATAATTGCATAAATCGATCCATGGTATGGACTCCACGAAGATAAATATGGATCAAATCCATAACTCATCATTGTAACCGCATCACATTTGCCTTCTAATCCTGGCAACTTTGCAACCATTGATTGCGTTTCTGTTAATTGGTATTTACCACCATATGGCATATATACAGATGCTGCTCCAATCGAGCTATCAAACATTTCAACTAAGCCTTTTTGTGAGCATACATTAAGACCAGCTAGCACCTGTAACCAACTTTTTTTCACATCTGTTATTTCTTTTTTAATAAATAATGAATCTTCTGCTTTCGGCATTGAAAGTTCTACTTTAGCCTCTTGATGTGCTCCATTGGTATCTAAGAATTTTCTGCTTAAATCAACAATTCTCTTCCCCCTCCAGTTCATAACGAGACGTGCTTCTTTTGTTACTACAGCAACTTCAATCGCTTCTAAATTTTCTTCTTTTGCATATATTAAAAATGTATCTACATCTTTTTTATCTAGCACAACAGCCATACGCTCTTGAGATTCTGATATCGCAAGCTCTGTTCCATCTAATCCTGCATATTTCTTAGGTACTTTATCTAAATCAATAATCAATCCATCTGCTAGTTCTCCAATGGCAACCGATACTCCTCCTGCTCCAAAATCATTACATTTCTTAATCAACAAACTAACTTCTTCTCTACGGAATAATCTTTGAATTTTTCGCTCAGTGGGTGGGTTCCCTTTTTGTACTTCAGCACCACATACTTGAATAGATTCTTCTGTGTGCACTTTTGAAGACCCAGTAGCTCCACCGATTCCATCACGACCTGTTTGACCTCCAAGAAG
Organism: uncultured Lachnospiraceae bacterium; assembly: GCA_964370595.1. Lineage (GTDB taxonomy): Bacteria > Bacillota > Clostridia > Lachnospirales > Lachnospiraceae > Brotaphodocola. The sequence continues at coordinate 11,846 of CAYJKD010000002.1, read as the reverse complement.
CACGATAATATCTCCTGGATCTGAATTCTCACGTACTACGTTAGCACGTTTTGCCGCACCCATAACTGCTCCGATTTCCATCCGTTTAGCTGCGTAATTTGGATGATAAATCTCTTTTACATATCCAGTAGCAAGCCCAATTTGATTGCCATAAGAACTATATCCATGAGCGGCACCTGTAACGATTTTTCTTTGTGGCAATTTGCCACTTAATGTCTCATTAAGCGGTTTTGTAGGATCTGCTGCTCCTGTAATTCGCATTGCTTGGTAAACATATGTTCTCCCTGAAAGTGGATCACGAATTGCTCCTCCTAAGCAAGTTGCTGCTCCTCCAAAAGGTTCAATTTCTGTTGGATGATTATGTGTTTCATTTTTAAAATTAATGAGCCATTCCTCTTCTTTTCCATCTACCATAAGAGGGACGACAATACTGCAAGCATTAATTTCATCTGACACTTCTAAATCTTCTAACTTTCCATCTACACGAAGTTTTTTCATAGCCATTAGTGCCAAATCCATAAGGCATATGTATTTGTCATTTCGATCTTTGTAAATGACATTTCGATCTCGTAAATACCTTTGATAACTTTCTTCTATTACTTCTTTGTATGGACCATTTCCAAATGTAATTTCTTTTAACTCAGTTGAAAAGGTGGTATGTCTACAGTGATCTGACCAATATGTATCTAATACACGAATTTCTGTAATAGAAGGATCTCTTTTTTCATCTGAAACAAAATATGCTTGAATATGCATAAAATCACGGAAAGTCATAGCTAAATTAAGCATATCGTATTGCTCTTTTAAGGCTTTTTCATCCATATTTAAAAACCCATCTACAAAAACAACATCTTCCGGAATGTCAAATTTTGCAACTAAAGTAGTTGGAACCTCTTCTGAAACCATACTAGAATCAACGGGATTGATACAATGTTTGATAATTTTATCTTTTTCTTCTTTTGACAAAACACCCTCAATAACATAGGTAGTCGCTGTTTTAATAATCGGTTCTTCTGTTTCTTTTAAAAGCTTTATACACTGCTCTGCGGAATCTGCTCTTTGATCAAATTGCCCAGGTAAATATGCTACTGAAAAAATCCAAGCATGCTCAGGTATAGACAAGGTTCCTTCATAAACCTCATCGACTGGTGGTTCCGAAAAAATAGTTCCCTTTGCAACATCGTAAGCTTCTTGAGATAAATTTTCTATATCATATCGAATCAATTCTCGAACTTTAGTCACTGATGAAATTCCAAGATAATCTCCAATTTCTTCCTTTAACTCACTTGCTTTCACTGCAAACTTCTGTTTTTTTTCTACATATAATCGTCTTATGCTCATTTTCTTCCTCCCGAGATACTTCTCCTGCAAAGATGCATCTTACATTACTGCATCAATTTTATATAACCAAAGCGGACTTTCTGTTATATAAAATAATACCACAAAATATATTATAAGTAAAATTAATATATCTTATGGTATTTATTATTTATTCTTCTATCTCATAAGCGGTTGTCATTGCATCAATCGTCACTTTCATGATTCCTTTAATTTCTTCCACAGTCATCTTCATAAACTCTGCCAGTTCTTCTACTGTAGCTTCTCTTCCTAAATCTTCTGCTAACTTCTGAGCTACTTTATCAAGTACATTTACCCTTGCAACAATTTCTTCTTGTGTAAGTTCCTCTTGTTTTTGTTCCTCTAAAGAACTTTTTAATGCTTCCCTAATCTGACTTTCTATAAATTCCAAAAAAATACCACTTTGATAATTTTCAACTGCTAGCACTAGAGCCATATTTGCTTCTTGAATCAAATCACTTAAAAGCACACCTTGGTTTTCATACTCTTTTGCAATTGAGGCAGCTAGATATAGATACCCTTCTACAATTCGCTTTTTTGAAATCTCATCTGCTCCTCTTACACCTAAGAGTAAATCTTCTAATTCATTTTCGCATTTTGGAATTCTTGAAATTTCTTCCATATACATTTGATATACTTCTTCGTTATTCATCCTACTCCTCCGGATATACTAATTGCTCATCCTTTATTACCGTTAAAACTTCTTCTAAATATTTTTTTGCAAGATATTTTGCCATAGGTAAATTCATATCTAAATAATTCCCGCAATCTTTTGCACAAGCTCCTGGTATTTCATCGTCAAACTCACTAATAAACACAAATAATTCTTCCAAGAGTGGAATAATCTCTTTTGATTGATAATCTCCATTCACTAGAAGATAAAATCCTGTACGACATCCCATTGGACCAAAATATAGAATTCTATTACCATACATTGTATGATTTCTTAAAAATGTAGCGGCTAAATGTTCAATTGCATGCATTTCTGCTGTATTCATTACTGGTTCAAAATTAGGTCTTGTCATTCGAATATCAAACGTTGTAATTGTAGCATAACCAGCTTGGTCTTTTCTAGAAACATAAACTCCAGGTAATAGGGTCAAATGATTGATGGTAAAACTTGTAATTTTTTCCATTCTACTCTCCTTATATTTCGCTTTCCTCCTATCATATCGAAAATGTGATAAAATTTCAATAGGTAGAAGTAATTGCATTCAAACCTTATTTGTGATAAACTATAAGAAACTTATAAGGAGTGCTTATGATGGATATTAATTATGAACTATATAAAGTATTTTACCATGTAGCTAACACATTAAGCTTCTCTGAAGCTTCTAAACAATTATTCATTTCACAATCCGCTGTTAGCCAATCAATTAAAGTGTTAGAGAAAAAATTAAACCAATCCCTATTTATTCGTAGTACCAAGCGTGTACAACTAACACCTGAGGGAGAGATTTTGTTAAAACATATTGAACCTGCTATGAATTTAATTCGCCAAGGCGAAAATCGCCTATTGGAAGCGAATACATTAAATGGAGGTCAGCTTCGAATCGGAGCAAGTGATACAATCTGTCGCTACTATCTTATTCCATTTTTAAAACAATTTCATTTGGATTATCCTAATGTGCATATAAAAGTTACAAACCAAACTTCCATAGAATGTGCTCGGCTTTTAGAAAGTGGGCAAGTTGATTTTAGTATAACCAATTATCCTAACTCTGGCCTTTCAAGTTCCCATTGTACCCGTGTCATTCATGAATTCCGAGATATTTTTGTTGCTAACTCTGACTTTAATCGATTAAAAAACAAAAAGATTTCACTTAACTCGTTACAAACAGAGCCAATTCTTATGCTAGATCGTAAAAGTACGACAAATGAATTTCTTCATCGAATGTTCCAAAGACAGCAGTTAGATTTAGTTCCTGAAATCGAATTAAGCAGTAATGATCTCTTAATCGATCTTGCAAGAATTGGACTTGGAATCGCATTTGTCCCTGACTTTTGTGTAAAAGAATCCGATAAAGATTTATTCATTCTTGACTTAGAGCAAAAACTTCCCACTAGACAAATGGTAATTGCTTGGAATGAATCTTTGCCAATCTCTCATGCTTCAAAACATTTTATGGACTTGCTATAACTATAATTTATTATGAGCGGTTACCAAAACCGCTCTAACCAACCTCTAACCGTATCTTGGGTAACAATTCCATATTCATCCCATTCTTGCGGAAAAAGTTCTTGATAACTCGGCTGCAAAAATCTATGATCTAACAGCAAGATTACACCACGATCTGTCATTGTTCGTATAACGCGCCCAGCAGCTTGTAATACTTTGTTCATTCCTACATACTGATACGCATAGCGAAATCCATCCTCCCCTTCTTGCTCAAAATGATGTTTCAAAATATGTTGTTGTGTGCAAACCATTGGCAATCCTGTTCCCACAACAATAACTCCCTCTAATTGATTTCCTCCAAGGTCAATTCCCTCAGAAAAAATCCCTCCCATTACGCACATACCTACTAATGATTGGCTGCCAACTGTTGAAAATGTATTTAAAAAATCTTCTCTTTCAACTTCATCCATTCCACTTTCTTGAATTTTCCAATAAAAACTTCCATCAGCCAAATCAACTAGTTCTCTCTCAACTGCGTATAAATATTGATAGGAAGGAAAAAAAACGAGATAATTCCCTAGATGACTATTCGCCAATTCATAGATATATCGAGCTATTTTTCCATATTCTGCTCTCGTTCTTCGAGTATACTTGCTACTTACATCTTGTCCTATTAACAATAAGCGATTACTATTATCAAATGGAGAATTCGTATAAACTGCATAATCTTCTACTCTCCCACTCAATAGCTTTTTATAGTATTGAATTGGTAGCAAGGTTGCTGAAAAAAAAACGGTACTCACACCAAAATCTAGAGCCTCTTTCAAGCACACAGAAGGATTTACGCAAAATAATTGTAATTGACAGGAACCATTTTCCAATAATTCTGTATAAATTTCAAAATTATCATCTAAGCGCTCATATATATTGATAAAATGCCTTACCTCAAAATAAAATTCTAAGGTCTCATCTTGAAACGGTAATGTTTCATCTTCTAGTCGTATTTCAAGTTCATGATGTAAATTCAATAAATTCGAATAAAAAATATTTACGTTTTCCCACACATGGTAGTCTTTTGTTTCTCTCTTTAGCTCAAGCATATTCTTATTACAACGTTCCAACATTTTTCCAATCTTTGGAGAACTTTCCTTTAACACTTTTTTCATCTCTAAAAAACGTTCTTTCGTTAAGGCAGCGCTAAACATTTCCCGTGCTCTTGCAACCAAATTATGAGATTCATCAATTAAAAACAAATAATTCTGGTTTGTATTTTCTGAAAAATATCGTTTCAAGCGTACATCTGGATTAAAAACATAATTATAATCACAAATAATACAATCCACCCAAAAACTAACATCTAGGGAAAATTCAAAAGGACATATCTGATAAAGATCTGCATATTTCATAAGAATCTCTCGATTAATTTGTCTCGTACTTGTTATCACATCAAAAATCGCATCATTGACTCGGTCAAAGTGTCCTCTTGCCCTTTCACATTCAATGGGATTGCATTCCATTTTGTCCATTGGACAAAGCTTTTCCTTTGCTGTTAATGTAATTGTGCTGAAGTAAAGATTTCTTTCATGTAACAAGTGAAAACTATCTTCAGCAACACTTCTAGTAATCGTTTTTGCAGTTAAATAGAATAGTTTATCTGCTTTCCCTTCTCCTATAGCTTTTATGGATGGATAGATTGTTGATAATGTTTTTCCAATTCCAGTAGGGGCCTGTATAAACAAATTACTCTTTAGTCCAATTGCGCGGTACACGGATACAGCTAATTCTTTCTGCCCTTTTCTATATTCAAATGGAAAACCCAATTCTTTTATTGTTTCATTTCTTTTTTCTTCATGAAGGCACCAAAAATCAGACCACTTCTGATATTCATGTATTAAACAAAAAAACCAATCATCTAGTTCTTTCATGGTTCGCTCTTGTTTAAATCGTTTTCTTTCTTCTGTTTCCATATTGCAGTAAGTAATTTGAACACCAATCGAATCTAATTGTTCTCTCTTTCCATACATATATGCATAGCATAGCGCTTGAGCCAAGTGATCTTTCTGAGGTTCCTCAATAAATTTAAGGTTACGATAGGTTCCCTTAATCTCATCAATAACAAACCCGTTCTCCTCTTCAATAACACCATCTGCTCTTCCTTCAACAATAAGCATATACTTATCTTCTTCTATTTCAATACGTAAAAAGACCTCTGATTTATAATTTCCGCCCATGGTACGTTGAATCTTTCTATGTATTCTGCTACCTTCTTGCATTGCATCCTTTTCTCTTTTGTTCTTTTTCCGATTATCAATATTTCCACTTTTCATAACCCATTCTACTAGGGTTCGGACAGATATTTTCATCTTCAATATTATTTTCCTCTTTTTGCTAGCAATGTTGCAACAGATTCCCCTAGTAACTGTCTTTGTAATTCATTTGGCAACTCATTTTCTTGAATTTCTTTCCAATATCGACTAATAGCTACCAACGGATAATCACTTCCAAATAATAGTTTGTGGAAAATACCAATTTCTTTCATAATAGAATAGATATTTGACTCATATAGAAACAAAATTGCAGCTGTATCATAATATACATATTCAAATTTCTTCTTCATTTTTTTCATAGATTCAAAAAATGCAATCCCTCCACCTAAATGAGCTAATATAATTGGAGTTTTACTATGATTTTCTACAAATGCTTCTACCTCTTCTAAAGAAACATCTGTTTTTCCTGGATATTTATGGCCAACAGTCTCATTCGTATGTAATAGAATTGGAAGTTGATATTTTTCACAACAACTCTTTAACTTACTTGTAAGATGGATTGTTTTTAAATCAAATTTTTGACCTTGGGGAAATAGTTCTCCAATACCAACTAACCCACGGTTTACACAACGCCCAACTTCTTTCTCTAACTCATTATCATTGGGATTTACTACCATAAATCCAATCAATCGTTCTGGGAATTTATTTATTTGTTCAATCGTATAATCATTAACATATCGACATAGTTTAGGATTTTGAAATGCAAAACCAAAAACAATTGCTTTATCAAATCCTACTTCATCAAGATGTGAAACAACTTCTTCTGCTGTAGCAAACTTATTTTGCTTACTTTCCATCAGCCATAAAAAATAGGGTTCTTCCTTCCAATCAATATCTAAATCAAACAAATTTGGTGGAGTAATATGGATATGGCAATCTATTTTCATTCATACCTCTTTTCTATTTCTTAATTTTATATCAAATATATGCAATTACGGACGAGAACATATGCTCTACAGCACTTGTCTCGCCCGTAAAATTATTCAGCTATTGCTTCTTCAATCACGATTGACTGAATCACTACATCAGTCATTGGTTTATCTGCTTTGTCTTTTTCTACTTTTGCTATAGCATTTACTACATCCATTCCTTCTGTTACATACCCAAACACTGGATGTGCTCCATCTAGATGTGGAGTTCCACCAACCTCCTTATACAGATCAATGCTTTCCTGAGGGAAATTAGCAGCTTCTAGTTGGGATATTAAACCATTATCGACGGAAGATGCATTAACAATAAAAAATTGACTTCCATTACTATTTGGTTGTCCCGTATTTGCCATACTCAATGCTCCATAAAAATGAAAAAGCTGACCTGAAACCTCTGTTTCAAATCCTTCTCCCCAAATACTCTCGCCTCCACGCCCAGTACCAGTTGGATCCCCTGTCTGAACCATAAATTCATCAATTACACGATGGAAGATAACACCATCATAATATCCTGCTTTTGCATGAGTAATAAAATTTTCTACTGCTTTTGGGGCCTCTGATGGAAATAACTTCATTTTTAAAGTTCCCATAGAAGTATCCATTGTAACTGAAATTACATCTTTGGGAAGTGAAATCCCTTCATACAACTCTTTTATTTCCAATGCTTCTTGTGTAACTTCTGATTGATTTTGGGTTGGGATTGCAGCACTAGAACTACTGCATCCTGAAACTGATAATGCTCCGATTAAAATAAAAGTATACCATATTGTTTTTTTCATTTCTTAGATTCTCCTATTATTTATTCCTATACGAACAAACATTCGCACCTTTTCTATAGTACGCTGAATTTAGTTGACATAATTGCTGTTCTTCATGATTTTCACTGCTAAATTAGTAATAAATTATGACTGAATATCAGTATATCGAAATCTTCTATTGAAGTCAACACTACACATAAATAAATTCCATCTTTATTATATATTAATTTATTGTAAATTCAAAAAAAATCCTTGTACAAAAAGCAAACTACATGTTACAATAAGTTGTGAATCGTTTGAAAGAGAAGAGGGACAAAATGGAACATATTGTTGATATTAATCTATGTATTGATCCACATTTTAAAATTCCTAACATTAAAATGTTTAGCCAAAATCAACCAAAATACAATTATAATAAAATGTGTATGACTGAAATCGTCAATGCCGATTTGGCAATTGCAACTCAAGGAATTGACACATATTATTTGGGGTGTAACGAAGTTTTATCAATTGTATCTAATGCGCTGAAATCCATGCATTTAGAAGATACGATTCACCTTTATGCATTAAATTATAAAAACTTCATTTTAACTGCAAATGATGATCTTTCAAAACGTGAATTTGTTAAAATCATAAGATTTTTCTATGAACAATTTGAGCATACTACTGCTGATAGCACACCACTTAGCGGTGTTTCTCGATTTGCTCTTGTATTACAACCAGACCGAATGGTTGAACGAGCACTTAATACGTTTTTTTTCAATCGTGATAAACAGGATAATTTTTTAATTAGTAAAGATGAATTTCAAAATCACGACCATATCAACACCCATTCTAATGTTGTTGAACTTTTAAGTAAGGCCGTGAATGAAAAACAAATTGTCCCATTCTTTCAAGGTATACATAATAATAAAACAAATAAAATTGATAAGTATGAATCTCTTATGCGTATTGTTGATGAAAATGGTAAAATCTATTCTCCTAACTATTTTTTATCTGTTGCAAAGGAATATAAATTTTACAACAAGATAAGCAAAATGATGATTGAAGAAGTTTTACTAACTTTTTATAATCGTTCCGAAGAATTCTCTATTAATATTTCGTTATACGATATCCAAACAGCAGATTTTAGGAAATGGTTTTTAGAAGAGCTAAAAGTGTTCCCTGACCCAGAACGGATTATTATTGAATTTGTAGAGACTGAAAACTTTGTGGAAGACCATACATATTTTTCATTTATTAATGATGTACGAGAGGTTGGGTGTAAAATAGCTGTAGATGACTTTGGATCTGGCTATGCCTCCCATGCACGTTTGATTTCATTGAAACCAGACTATATAAAAATTGATGGTAGTATCATAAAAGATATCACTCACAAAGAAGAAAATTTAATTATATTTCAATCGATTTGTTTCTTAGCAGAACTAATTGGTGCTAGCGTTGTTGCAGAATTTGTAGAGAATGCTGAAATTCAATCATTACTAGTAAAGCAAAACACAGCTTACTCTCAAGGATATTACTTTGCAAAACCTTTACCAATCGATAATATTTAATAAAAAAAGTGATCACCTTGATGTGATCACTTTTTTTATTAAATTAACTTAGTATTTTGAGTTTGTATATTTTGTATTTCTCTCATCTTTCAGCAAATGCGAGTTACCATTTTGAGGTTTTTCATTTATCACAACCAATTTTTTAACATTTTGATCCGCTAATACAAATTTTCCAACCAGCCCTTTTAATCGATTTGCCTGTTCTGACAATTCTTCACTAGCCGTTGCACTTTCCTCGGCTGTTGTAGTATTAATCCTCACTACTGAAGAAATTTGTTCAACTCCACCATTGATTTGTACAATTGATGATGCCTGTTCTTGTGTAGCCACTGATATTTCGCGAACGTATTGATCTACACCTCCAGAACTTTCGATCAAAGCTGTCATAGACTCAGCTGTGCTATTTGCAATTTTAGCACCTTTTTGTACAGCATTTACTGTTTCTTCAATTAGCTCTGCTGTATTTTGAGCCGCTTCTGCTGACTTTGTTGCAAGATTTCTAACTTCATCTGCAACAATTGCAAATCCTTTTCCTGCTTGCCCAGCTCTTGCTGCTTCAACTGCAGCATTCAGTGATAGGATATTCGTTTGAAATGCAATATCATCTATCGTCTTAATAATCTTACTGATTTCATTTGATTTTTCAGTAATTTCATACATTGATGCTACCATTTCAGACATCTGCTTATTACTATTCGTAAGCTCTACCTTTGCAGTTTCATTCGCTGCTGCTGCTTTTTTTGCATTTTCAGCTGTTTTCTTCACAGAATCTGATATATGTCTCAAATTTGCTAATAATTGTTCTACAGAAGCCGATTGTTCTGTTGTTCCATTTGCTAAATTCTGTGCACCAGATGATACTTGTTTTCCACCTAGATTAACTTGAGCTGTAGCATGTCCGATTTCATATAGCGTTGATGTCATATTATCTATAATGCTATAGAAAGCCTTCGCGATACATTGATATTCTCCTACATATAGTTCCTTGTACTTCGCATCAATCTTAAAATTTCCCATTCCCATTTCAAGTAATCCACCTTCGATATCTTGAATCAATTTTGATGTATTATCTGAATAATTTTCTAATTGCTTTGCTAAATAAAACAACTCAGACCCTTCCTTTACCATACTGAGATTAGGGTTTAAATTCCCTTGTTTCATCTGCTCTATTGCATCCTCACATACCATTATAGGATATAATAAATTGCTTCTAAGTAAGACAGCTGCGCTCACAGAAGTAAGGATGAGTATTACCACAAAGACCCATCCAAGAATTACAATTACACCCATATTTTCACTAATTGATGCAGAAACGAAAGCGTATATAATTGCTACCAATACACTTAGGATAACTAACACATAGGACAAAATTCCAACGATTGATTTTGTTTTTTCTCTTATCATCCTTCACACTCTCTCTTTCTTTTCTACTGAACCTTATATAATACATAGTAAAACAATTCTCTAAACAAGTCAAGTTACAGTTTTTTCTATCTTTCAATCTAAACTGATATATTTTTAACTCCAATCCATTGAAAAATCAAAGTATTAGTGCTAAACTAACTTTATATTATTTGATGTATCTTTCTAAGGGGGAAGTATGAAAAACAGATTACATAATTTGAATATCATTATGGGTATTTTTGTTTCACTAGTCATCATGATATTGTTGCTAACAAATTTTAATGCGAATGTTAACGAAGATTTAGAACAAATTACAAGGGATTCTTTCGTTGAGCTCGCCAAGCAACAGCAAACATCTTTTGACCGTGAATTAGAACGGGAGCAAGATAATTTAGAAAGCATTGCCAAAGCTGTTTCGTCCTTTTATTCAAGTGATGAATCAGTAATTTCCTATGCAAATCGAGTAATGGAAAATTTCAATTTTCAAACACTAATCCTAACCGATTTAGAAGGGCAAGGATTATTAAACACAAATGTTCCTGTAAACATTTCAGATTCCGAGCCATTTAAATCTGCTTTAAAAGGGTTAACAACTACTTCTGAACCATTTATTTCGACCTACACAGGAAATCAAGTATTAGCTGTATCTACTCCAATTTACTTTGAGGAACGTATACAGGGAGTATTAGTTGCTGAATATGATGTAGAATACCTAAATTCTCTGCTTGCAACTTCTGTTAGCGATCAAGGATATGCCATGATTGTAAATAACGAAACACATATTTTATTAAATACTAGCCCTGATGGTCACAGTGATTTACGTTTAGATGAAATTATTTTTTTAGACGAAAACACTGCTGAATCTGTAGCCAAGGATATCGCAATGTGTCAAGAAAACATGATTCGTTTCATTCTAGATGGTCATAATCGAATCGGAATCTATCGTCCATTAGAATTTATCAATTGGACAATTGTTTACATTGTACCAACCGCAGTTATTAGCTCAATTGCCGACCAAATATCATTTCAAATGCTACTTGTCAGTTTTTTAATTATATTTATTTGCCTAGTTTTCATTATATATACAATCTTTAACAAATATACTAGTATTAAAAAAATTCGTAAAACGGCTTATTACGACGATTTGACTGGTCTTCCAAATTTAACAAAATTCAAATTAGATATTGCTAAAATTTTGCAAGATAATCCAAATCAAACCTTCTATCTTGTAAAAGGGGATGTTGTCAATTTTAAAGCGATTAATGAATTATATTCCTTTGAAGTTGGTAATCAAGTATTACGTACCATTGCAAAAACTGGAAAATCCATAACAAATGGTATTTTTGTTCAAGCTCATATGAACGCAGATGAGTTTATTATGTTTGCAGATAAAAATG
>CAYJKD010000001.1:47697-51209 GCA_964370595.1 uncultured Lachnospiraceae bacterium | reverse complement strand
CGTTTGCATTATCTACTATACAATAATTATAAACTTGTAGTATAATTCAATTATTACAAGGAGGAGCTTTCATGACGCTGAAAGAGATTGCAAAAGAAGCAGGTGTTTCTATTTCCACTGTTTCTAGAGTCGTTAATAAAAATATTCCAGGAGCTGCAAGTAAGGAGATTCAAGATCGCATTTGGGAAATTGTAAGAAAAACAGGTTATACGCCAAATGCTTCTGCTCGGAATTTAAAAATGGGAGAGAATTCTTCTATCTTTCCACCCACAAAAGCGATTGCTTGTTTATTTGGAAAAACAGATGATACTTCATCGGATCAGTTCTTTTCCTCACTTGCACGTAGTATCGAACAAGAAGCATTTAAACATAATTATATAGTTAAGTACTCATTCTCATCTATTGATGCTACTCATCCAAATACATACCGCCTTATTTGTGATAATGGAGTTGACGGGGTTATCATACTAGGAAAATGTGATAAACTCATGCTAAAAATGTTAAAACAACATTTTAGAAATGTTGCTTATACTGGTGTTAATTCTATTGATGCAGATTATGATCAGATTACTTGCAACGGAAAATCTGCAGCAATTACCGCAATTAATCATCTAATTGGGTTGGGACATAAAAAAATTGGTTATATTGGAGAGACCATAGAGGAAACTCGTTTTGATGGATACTGTGAAGCTCTATCTGAGCATCATATCACTTTCACTAATTCCTACATTGTTGATGTACCTCGCTCTTCGGAAGGAGGATATTTAGGCACAAAAAAACTTTTAGAAAAGAATAGTTCTATCACTGCTATTTTTTGTTGCAATGATATTACTGCAATTGGTGCAATGCGAGCAATTCGAGAATTCAATCTATCGATTCCCAATGATATCTCGCTTATTAGCATTGACGATATAGATACTGCACAGTACCTCAATCCAATGTTAAGCACCATACATATCCCAATTGAAGAAATGGGACAAATGACTGCGAAAACTTTAATTGATCGCATTGAAGGCGGACACAAATTACCACTCAAGATGGAACTACCATATTATTTAGCTACTAGAGATAGCTGTGGCTTACCAAAACACAATTAAAGGAGATTATTATGATTATCACATTAACACACAATGGCATAAATGCCCAAATCGATACCTTAGGCGCCCAACTAATATCCCTTAAAAACAAAGAAGGACAAGAATTTATTTGGCAACGTGATCCTTCTTATTGGAAAAGTTGCTCACCCATTTTATTTCCAATTGTCGGTAATTGTCGAAATAATAAAACTAATATTGAAGGAACTACTTATATCATTCAAAAACATGGATTCGCTCGCGAAAAAGAGTATATCGTTGAAAAGATTGGAGAAAACAGTGCATCATTTACCATTACTTCTGATACTTCAACGCTAGAATGCTACCCTTATGCCTTTAAACTCACTTTGCTTTATACATTAAATGACAATGGTCTTTCTTTTGACCATATTGTTACCAATATTGACACGAAACCAATCACTTACCAAATTGGTGCTCATCCTGGGTTTAATTGCCCTTTACTTACAAATGAATCTTTTGAGGATTACGTTTTAGAGTTCGAATTAGAAGAGCAAGTAAGCCCAATCTCATATGATGTTTCTAAACTAGAATTCAATCCTCAAAGTCGACGCACACTTCCTTGGAATGGAAAGCAAATTCCTCTGTCCTATGATTTATTCGCTCAAGATGCTTTTTTCTTTGATAATTTAAAGTCAAGAAAAGTCATGCTAAAAAATCCAAAAACAGGAAATGGTGTACAAGTTTCTTATCCTAATTTCGAAACCATTGCTTTTTGGACATCCATGCCTTCGAAAGGACCATTTTTATGTATTGAACCATGGAACGGCTCTGCAATTCGATCTGATGAAGACGATATTTTTGAAAATAGACATTTTCTCCAATCTTTAGAAGCAGGAGAAACCAAACACTATCCACTTGAAATTGAAATACTATAAAAGAAAACTCTCAGATTCCAAATGGGCTCTGAGAGTTTTCTTATTCTACTGTTTTTCTATATTTCAATGGAGTCATATCTGTATATCTCTTAAATATTCGATGGAAATAAGACAAATTATCATATCCAACCATTGCACTGACTTCCGTAATTGAATAATCGGTTGTCTTTAGCATTTTTTTAGCAATTTGAATTCGTGTAATATTAATATACTCATTAATTGTTACACCAGTCACTTCTTTAAAAATCCGGGTCAAATATGCTTTGCTAATATAAAATTGTTTTGCTAATTTTTCTAGTGATTGATCTTCTTTATAGTATCGTGTAATATATTCTGCAATTTCACGGACAATTTGATATTTAGGTGTTTCTAATAATGTTGACCGTTCCCCTTCCATTAACATTGGGGTTTCCCGATATTGGTAAAGAATAATCAAGATTTCAGATAACATTTGCTTAACCAAAACTTCCCAATACAATCGTTTCTTTTCAAATTGCAATTTAATCTGTTGGATTAGAACCATAATTCTGTTCCAATCCATTTCACTAGCTGTAATTGCTACTGTTTGCATAGAAAAAAATTCTGGAAAAGAAAACAACCCCATACTACCTAAATATTTTTCTAAAAATGAGTCGTGGATTTGAAATAAAACTCGGTCAATTTTACCATTTCCTAGTGCGCTAGTTTTATGTAGGTTGTTTCGATTAATCAGTACTACTGTACCTGCATTTACGTAGATAACTTCTTTTCCAATAAAGTAAATACATTCACCTTCTAATAAAAAATACAATTCATATGTATCATGAAAATGATTCTGTCTCATATTAAATGCTTGGTCTCTCTTAACATGATCCATATGAAATTCTTTTATTTCATCTTGAAATAATATCTGCTCACCCATACTAATTATATTCTAGAATCTTAATTTTTCTTCTAAATATGTTTTTAATTCTGTAATTGGGACTCTTACTTGTTCCATCGTATCACGATCACGTATGGTTACTGCACTATCTTCTTGAGACTCAAAATCATAAGTAATACAGAATGGTGTTCCTATTTCGTCTTGTCTACGATAGCGTTTTCCAATATTTCCTCTATCATCAAATTCACAGTTGAAGTATTTACTTAACTCTGCATAAATTGCTTCTGCACCTTCGTTTAACTTCTTAGAAAGTGGTAAGATACCCACTTTAACTGGTGCAAGTGCTGGATGGAAACGAAGAACCGTACGCATATCGCCTTCACCTAAATCTTCTTCATCATATGCAGCACAAAGAAATGCTAATGTAACACGGTCTGCTCCAAGTGATGGCTCAATTACATATGGGATATATCTTTGCTTCTTTTCATCATCAAAGTAAGTAAGATCTGCTCCCGAGGTGTTTTGGTGCTGTGTCAAATCATAGTCGGTACGATCTGCAATTCCCCAAAGTTCGCCCCAACCAAATGGGAACAGAAATTCAATATCAGTTGTAGCTTTACTATAAAAGCTTAATTCTTCTTGATCATGATCCCTTACACG
>CAYJKD010000001.1:26838-47687 GCA_964370595.1 uncultured Lachnospiraceae bacterium | reverse complement strand
CAAACCATTCTAAATCTGTATCTGGTTCACAGAAAAACTCTAATTCCATTTGTTCAAATTCACGTGTGCGGAATGTAAAGTTACCTGGTGTAATTTCATTACGGAATGATTTTCCAACCTGAGCTATTCCAAATGGAATTTTCTTTCTAGATGTACGTTGAACATTCTTAAAGTTTACAAAGATTCCTTGGGCTGTTTCAGGACGTAAATAAACTGTGTTTTTTGCATCTTCCGTTACTCCTTGGAATGTTTTAAACATCAAATTAAATTGACGAATATCTGTAAAATCACGTTTACCACAAGTAGGACAAACGACTTCTTTTTCATCAATATATGATTTCATCTGTTCATTTGTCCATGCATCAACAGCCCCCTCTATAGTAGTTCCATTTTCTGCCATATGATCTTCTATAATCTTGTCTGCACGAAAACGCTCTTTACATGACTTACAATCCATTAAAGGGTCTGAAAAACCACCTAAATGCCCTGAGGCTACCCAAGTTTGTGGGTTCATTAAGATTGCACAATCAACGCCTACATTATATTGGCTCTCCTGAACAAACTTCTGCCACCAAGCTTTTTTCACATTGTTTTTTAATTCAACACCAAGATTTCCATAATCCCAAGTATTAGCAAGCCCTCCATAAATTTCTGAACCTGGATATACAAATCCTCTACTTTTTGCTAATGCTACAATTTTTTCCATTGTCTTTTCCATTGTATTTTCCCTTTCTTATCTTTCATTCATGGATTTATTCAAAAATAATAATATTTATTCCTTCTGCTGTTTGAGCTTGGTTTTGTGAATTTGCAACTACACCAGAACTCATATAACGAATGGTTCCTTCGATTTCTACAGTTCCAACACCTTGTATTTCTACTGATTTTAGTTTTGTATTTTGTATCACAGTTTCTAATGTAACTGCAGAACCATTTGTATCCACTAGTGATACTCCATCCCATGAGGATGCAGCTACTTGGCTAACTTCTTGTGGGAGAATTGAAGTAATACTATGGCTATCATCACCTGCTAATTCAGCAAATCCAACATAATCTTCTGGCATATCATAGGAAAATACAAGTGTGCCTTTATTTCCTTCAATATTTGTGCTTGTTAATGCTACAGATTTTTCTTCTCCTGACGCATTTTGATTGTTATATTCATCCACAACACTTTGGGCAAACTGCTCTAGTTGAGCTTGATCGTATTGTCCTTGTTCCGCTTCAGAAGTATATACCATTGCGCTTTGCACTTTTAAATCTTTACCAATATATACGCTATTTCCTGATGGAACCCATGCACTTTCTCCTTGTAATGCACTACACCCAGTAATCGCTATTGCCATTACAAATCCTGTCAACGCTAATTTTAATCGTTTCATAATCATTTCACTCCTTATTTTTTTACTATCCAAAATAACTAGGACTAGTAACTTTATGTATTATATCTCTAATTCTCATGTTTTTCAAGTTTTTATCATCATATCTAAAATATCTAATGAATAGAACTTCTGATCAATATATTTTTTTCTATTAATGGATACACAATCTGTAAGTTGTTTCTCCACCTCTTCTGTTAAGAGAAAATTATATAATCGTTCTACAGGTGTCGCAATAATATATTCCCATGCGTAAGTTCCTGAATCACTGATAACTCTTGGTGGTTTCTCTGTATATTCACCATTAATAACCATTGCTCGAAGTTCAAAAATTGTCTTTACCAAAGAATTGGGAATGGAATGATTCAACAATGCTCGCATTGTCTGATACAAAAGAAGTAGTAGCTCTGATCCATCAAGCTGCTCTCTTCCATAATAATCTGCAAATTCTAAAAAATAAGACCCATAACAAGTACACTCCACATCCTCTACCATTTCTGCAAAATAATTAGTGATGTGGGCAGACATTAAATTATAAGAGGTTTTTCCTTCTACCAATTCAAATTCCCCAAAAGCAAAAGGGCGACTAGCTGCCATTAAATGGTTGCCTGGTCGCTTAGCTCCTCTTGCAAATGCTGTGATTTTTCCATATTCTCTCGTCAGAATTACCACACGCTTATCATGTTCTCCAACTGGAGATGACTTCAATATCATCCCCAATGCTTTTACCGTTTCTCTCAACGAAAATCCCTTCTTTACTTCCCATCCTTAGGATTATATCCAAAGTTCTTCATAAACATCTCACTCTCGCGCCATTCTTTTCTAACCTTAACCCATAATTGTAAATTAATTCTTGTATCCATAAGCGCTTCTATTTCTTTTCTTGCAGCTATACCAATCTTTTTTAGCATAGCTCCACCTTTTCCAATAATAATTCCTTTATGAGACGCACGTTCGCATATAATGGTTGCTTCAATATCAATCAAACCTGTTGGACGTTCTTTCATCACTTCAATGGTTACAGCTATACCGTGTGGAATCTCTTCATCCAATAATCGTAATGCTTTTTCACGAATTAACTCTGCAGCGATTTGCCTCATGGGTTGATCCGTTACTGTATCTTCATCAAAAAATTGTGGACCATATGGTAGGTATTTATAAATCAACTCCATCATCAAATCCGTATTTTCTTCCTTCAATGCTGAAACAGGAACGATTTCCGCAAAATTACACACTTCTTTATAAGTATCGATAAACGTTAAAATTTCATGTCTATTTTTTATCGTATCAATTTTATTGATTACAAGCATTACAGGTGTTTTTATCTGATTTAATTGTTCTGCAATGTGCCTTTCCCCAGCACCGATAAACGTTGTTGGTTCCACTAACCAAAGTATAACATCCACTTCTTTTAATGTATGTTGTGCTACATTTACCATGTATTCCCCAAGTTTATTTTTGGCTTTATGAATACCTGGAGTA
Source organism: uncultured Lachnospiraceae bacterium (assembly GCA_964370595.1). Taxonomy (GTDB): domain Bacteria; phylum Bacillota; class Clostridia; order Lachnospirales; family Lachnospiraceae; genus Brotaphodocola. Next base: position 44,826 of record CAYJKD010000001.1, on the reverse strand, counting down.
TCTAGAAAGACCACTTGCCCACGTTCATCTGTGTATACTGTTTGAATTCGATTACGTGTTGTTTGAGGTTTATCTGATGTGATTGCAATCTTTTGCCCAATCAAATGATTCATCAATGTAGATTTTCCTACATTGGGGCGGCCAATTAATGTTACAAATCCTGATTTTTTTTGCATTTCTTGATTTATCATATTTTATCCTTTACTCAGATTCATAGTTATTCCAAACAATTCCTTGTTTTCTTGAATCTTATCTTCATTTCCGACTACACAGATACTATCTGTTTTTAAAATAGCATCTACAATTTCAGAAAGCTCACGAATATCTTGTGCTGTTGCATTCAAGATTTGATCTCTTTCCTCTTGCATCATCTCATGTGTTACATGGGACAAATATGCAGACAATCCTCTTGCGCCTTTTAACGATGGGGTCATTGGTGTATCTAAGTTGCTAATAGCGCCAATCACATATTTTGTCATATCCCTTTCATCTGGGTTGAAATTTTCCAAATATTGAACTACACCGTTATAAATTTCATTCGTTTCTTTTATGTTAGGATCACGGTAAGAAGCAAAATAACCTTCTCCCGAACGACCAAATCCACTCATACAACCATAAGCTCCGCCTTTTACTCGAATATTTAACCAAAGGTAATCATAGCTTAATATTACTTGCAAAATCTTAAGCGCTCCTGTATATGCATAGCCTTCTGAAATGAAATTTCCACATCGAGATACATAGTTTACTTTTGACGAAGTCATAAGTCCTTCATTTTTCTTATCAACCTCAAATAAAAATGGTTTTTTTAACCCATCTCCTTTTTGCAACTTAGAAGTTAAATTTCCCATTTTATTTTGCAAATAAGAAAAACCCACTTCATCTGCTGTGAAATTAATGAGTAAATTGCTCGCAGTAAAAAGGCGTTGGCACACTGCATTTAGCCTAGCAACAATTTCATCTTTTTTCTCTTCGAAATTTTTTGCTAAATCCTCTATAAAATGGAAATATTCCGTTCCGCCTGTCATTTCGTTATATTTTGCTGTTTTCGAAAAATAAGAAGTCGCTCTAGATACTGCTGTACTGTGTCCTGCTTGCTCTAATTTCATCTTCCCTCTAGATTTGGTCTCCATAAGGATTTCTTTTAAACGCTTTGTATCTGAAAAATTTGTGTGATTGATAATTTCTTCCATAATATCAAATCCAAATCCAATTTTATCATAAAGCACACGAACACTAACAATCAACGCACCTGTAAAATCACCTATATCTTTTAGGTTGCCAAATGCACTAACTCCTATATCTAATCCACCACTATTTAGGTGAATTTCACTCGCCAGCTCAGAATATGAAAATTTTTCTGTATCCATGCTACCCATTACTGATTTTAGTAACCCTACATAAAACAAATCTTCTTGGTCAACCACTGACGTATCAAATAATATCTTTAGATATCCAATTCCTGATGTAAAAACATCATGATGCAGTACCTTAAATCCGTCAATTTCTCTTTCTCTAAAGTAAAATTTTTCTGCTTCTGTTTTAATATCTTCTCTCGTAAGAAGTGGTAATTTTTGCAATTGCTCTGTTGTTGATGGAGTATCTTGATATTCTTTTAAATCTTTTGTTTTTTGTATCAACTCTTTTATTTGAGTATCATTTAGTGTCTCTTTATATGATTGAAGTTCCATTGCAACTATTTGTTCTTGTTCTGCTGTTAAATTTTGTTTTGGTTTTGCTGTAACAATCACTTCAAACGGGTTATCTAATAAATACTCTCGAATTAAATTTTCAAAATAATCTTCCTCTACAGCAGCTTTTAAAGACTCAAATATCGATTCATATTCGATTGCTTCAATTGGATTTGATTCATAAATCCAAGTATCTAGTCCTTGCAAACCATACATTAACCCTTTGGGTGCTGATCCATAATCTGCTTCTCTATACTTAAATTCAAAATAGTTCAATCCTGCTTTAATTGTATTTTTATTGATACCCTCATTAGCCAACTTGTAAAGCATACCTTTCACAATTGCTAAAAATTCGCCTTTTTGTTCTTCATTCGCATCTTTTGCTACAACAGAAAAATATGGTTGTAAAATACCATCCTCATATCCACCTAATATATCACTACCGATTCCAGCATCAATCAATGCTTGCTTTAATGGTGCACCCGGAGAATCTAATAAACTATATTCTAAAATATGAAATGCCATAATCAATTGCTGATTTTGCTTTGTATCTACCACTGTATTGATAGATAAATATGTGGCATCTTCTGTCGTTTCTCCTTCTGTGATAGAATAATAGATTTCATCTTCTTTTGATTGTGTAAATGGTGTTTGATATGGTATTTTAGAATTCACTTCCAAATATTCATAATCTTTTAAATATGCTTCGTCTAGCCATTGTAATTTTTCTTCCATATCCATATCTCCATAAAGATAGATATAGCTATTACTCGGATGGTAATACGTTTTATGAAACTCTAAAAACTCTTCATAAGTAAGCTCAGGTATGTGAACTGGGTCTCCTCCTGAATCTTTTCCATAACAATTCTCTGGAAACAATGAATGTAAAATATGCCGCTCAAGTGTACTTTCTGGCGACGAATACGCCCCTTTCATTTCATTATACACAACTCCATTGTATATAATTGGTGCATCTTCTGATTCTAGCTCATAATGCCAACCTTCTTGCTCAAATATCTTTCTTTCATGATAAATGTTAGGATGTAATACTGCATCCATATAAACATCTATCAAATTCTGAAAGTCTTTATCATTGCAACTAGCAACTGGATATACGGTTTTATCTGGATACGTCATCGCATTTAAAAATGTATTCAAAGATCCTTTTACTAGCTCTACAAATGGATCTTTTAATGGAAATTTTTCTGATCCGCAAAGCACACTATGTTCTAATATATGAGGCACTCCAGTATGGTTTTCTTGAGGGGTGCGAAACCCTATATAAAATACCTTATTCTCATCATCATTCGAAATTAAAAACACCTTTGCTTTTGTTTTTTTATGTTCAAATAAATATGCCAAAGAATTGATTTCTTTGATCATTTTTTCTTCTAGCAATGTGTAGGATTTATTACAGTTTAATGGTTTCAATCGTTTTATATTCTCCTTTCAGTTTCAAATATTTCTTTTATTTTATAAATTACCCATCAATCGATCTTTTATTATGGCAATTGCATCTCTTACACAATAATGAAAAAACAAAACTGGATCGGATGAGGCTCCAATCGTATATACATTAGAAAGCCCTTGTTTATTTGCTATTAATTCTGCACGAAATAGATGGAAGTTACTACTTATAATTCCAATTTTACTTCCTTCTCTCGCTAATAATTTGCTATATGCAATATTTTCTACCGTATTTTGAGCCTCTGATTCTTGTATCATCCGCTCCTCTGATACACCAATTTCTTTCAGATAATGATACATATAATATGATTCTGGATGTTCTGAATCATCTGATAAACCACCTGATAGAATTAGGATTGTTTCTGGATTTTCTTTCGCATATTCAGCAGCTTTATCTAATCTTAATTTCAGCGTTGTACTAATATTTTCATCTTTCACTCCAGCGCCTAATACAATCGCATAGTCTAAATCAGTACGAGCAATATTAGGTACTTGCCCTACAATCATCACTTGCAAGACCAGCACGACCATCGTAGCCGTTACACATAGTGTAACGAGAGAAACTGGAAACCAAATAAAATCTTTTTGGGTGTCTTTTAATAGCAGCCTTACAATATGACTAATACTGCCTAAAAAAATTGAGGATATTAGCCAAAACAACACAAAAGAAGTGGTTATTCCCACATGATAAACCAAAATGATAAAGTATATCAAGCATAATACAGCACCAAACATTAATGCCCATACCAACATGTCAGTCCCTCCTTTTTGTCATAGTTTCATTCATAAAAGAGGAGACGATTGCCTCCTCTTACTATCCTTTTTTTCTTAATATGTCATAAGGTTTGACTATTTCTCCAAGATCTACATACAACATCTGCTTTGCATGAGGAGCACTTTCCATGGAATTACCTTCTTCATCCGTAATTGACTTTACAGTTACCAAGATATTTCTTCCATCTGGTTTCATAATTTCAATCTCCTCTCCTAGGAAAAATTTATTCTTTTGTTCTAATAGAAAACTTCCATCTTCTCGAACTGATTCAACTGTTCCTAGGTATGTATAATTTCTAACATACGTATTGTTATCGTAAATTTGCGTAGTTTCATCTGTTTTTCCAAAATAAAAACCTGTAGTGAATTCTCGGTAAGTACACTTTGCAATTTCTTCTTGATACCAACTCATATTTTGTTTATACAGTTCAGGGTCTTTTACAAAATCATCAATTGCTTTTCGGTAAGTTCTTGCTACCGTTGCAACATACAATGCTGTTTTCATTCGACCTTCAATTTTAAAACTATCAATTCCAGCATCGATCATCTCAGGTACGTGTTCAATCATACACAAATCTTTTGAGTTGAAAATATATGTTCCTCTTTCATTTTCAAATACAGGTAAGTATTCGCCTGGCCTTTGCTCTTCTACAAGTGCATACTTCCATCTACATGGATGTGTACATGCGCCTTGGTTCGCATCTCTGCCAGCCATATAATTACTTAACAAACAACGACCAGAGTAAGACATACACATTGCACCATGCATAAAACTTTCAATCTCTAGGTCATCTGGAATTTTATTTCGGATATCCTTAATTTCTTCTAATGATAATTCTCTAGCGGTTACCACTCGTTTTGCTCCTAAGCCATGCCAAAATAAAAATGTTCCATAGTTTGTATTATTAGCTTGCGTACTGATATGGATTTCGATATCCGGAATAATTTTCTTTGCAATGGCAAATATTCCTGGATCTGCGATGATTACGGCATCTGGTTTAATTTCTTTCAATTCTTCGAAATAGGTTTCAACACCACTTAAATCTCCATTATGTGCCAAAATATTCGCTGTGATAAACACACGAACTCCTCTTTCGTGGGCAAATGCAATTCCTTGCTTAATCTCTTCATTTGAGAAGTTTTTTGCTTTTGCGCGAAGCCCAAATGCTTCTCCTCCAATATAGACAGCATCCGCACCATATATTACCGCAGTTTTTAGTACTTCTAAACTTCCTGCTGGTACTAGCAATTCTGTTTTTCTCATGTTGATACCTTCTTCTTTACACTAAGTGCTACACCATCTCCAATTGGTATAATACTCGTTTCTAATTCTTCACTTCTTTTTAACGTATAAAGATATTCTCGCATTCTACTGTGAATTGTTCTATTTCTTCGTTCCACACAAAATCTAGATTCTACAATATCTCCATCTTGTAAAATATTATCGGAAAACAGCACTCCACCCTCTGCTAATAAAGGTAGTACTAGAGACAACCAATTCAAGTATTGGCCCTTTGCTGCATCCATAAACACAAAATCATACTTTCCTTTTAATTCTTTTAAAATATCTGTTGCATCCCCTTCTAGTAAGGTGATTTTTTCTTGCTTCTTACTTTTTATAAAGTTGTTTTTTGCTTCTTTTATTCTTGGTTCGTACTTTTCAATTGTAGTGATATGACAATCATTTGGCACTGCTTGTTCCATAATCAAAGTCGAATATCCTACCGCAGTCCCCACTTCTAAAATATTACGTGGTTGTTGCATTGTAACCACTGTTTTCAGCAATGCTGCTGTCTCTTTTTTTATGATAGGAACTTGGTTTTTTCTTGCTTCTTTTGCAAGATTATCACAAAAATCCCCATGACCAAAATCCATGGAATTAATAAAATCAACCATTCTTTCAGATATTATCATGATTCACTATCTTCTCCACTTTCTTGACCTTGATTGATTATGCTTAATATTTCCTTCGAATTCATCGAAGTGCTCAGTTGATAGTTTCCTGGGTTTATTTCATATTCATAGAAAATTTGTTGAACATAAAAAACCCATTCGCTTTCAATCAAGCCTAACGTAGACAGTATTCTAGCCACAGATTCATTTGTATCTGCTTCTGATATTGTAACTGTCTTAATCGTTCCAGGCTCTGATTCCATCGCTTTCGGATTTACAACTGCATTACCAAAATCATAGGCTCTAGAAACTCCTTCGAGCATGATCATAATCAATGCAAAATATACAATACACTTGATTATTGCTTCAATAATCGAGGATACCCATGAACTCTTTTCCTTTGATGATTGCTCCATTTGTTTCTCCTACCTTGCTACTCTTCCTACTGTTTTTATTCTACTTCCATAATGATTGGTAATATCATTGGATTCCGTTTCATACGCTTCCATAGGAAATCACTTAAACTATCACGAATAATGTTTTTAATTTTACCCCAGTCTGTCACATTACGCTGAAGGCAATCATTCACAGCATCATCTACAACTCTTTTTGCTTCATCAAGTAAATCTTCCGATTCACGAACATATACAAAACCTCTTGAGACAATATCTGGTCCCGCTAGTAATTGATTGCTGTATTTTTCCAAGGTCAGTACTACTATTATTATTCCGTTTTGCGCAAGATTTTGTCTATCTCGAAGAACAATATTTCCTACATCGCCTACACCTAATCCATCTACAAGGATTCCTCCTGCTTGTACATGATCTACTACCTTGCAAGATTCTTGGCACAATTCTACAACATCACCAGATGTTACGATAAGTACATTATCTTTTTCAAGTCCCATGGATACTGCTAATGATTTTTGAGCCATCAAGTGACGATATTCTCCATGTACTGGAATCGCGTATTTAGGATGAAGCAATGAATACATCAATTTCAATTCCTCTTGACAAGCATGTCCAGACACGTGAGCATCTTGGAATATCACTTGAGCTCCTCTCATCGAAAGTTCATTGATTACTTTTGAAACTGCTTTTTCATTACCAGGAATTGGTGTCGAACTAAAAATTACCACATCATTCGGTTTGATGCTTATTTTTCTGTGTAAACTTGAAGCCATTCTAGAAAGTGCTGCCATTGATTCTCCCTGGCTTCCTGTCGTAATAAGAACTGCTTGCTCATCTGGATAATTTTTAAGTTGCTCTGTTTCAATCAGGGTTCCCTCTGGAATACTGATATAACCAAGTTCACTTGCAGTTCCGATAACATTTACCATGCTTCTTCCTTCTACAACAACTTTTCTTCCATATTTATATGCCGAGTTAATAATTTGCTGCACACGATCTACATTAGATGCAAAGGTAGCAATAATAATTCTGCTAGCTTTATGTTCTGCAAATATTGCATCAAACGTTTTACCTACTGTTTTTTCGGATGCTGTAAATCCTGGCCTAGCTGCATTAGTACTATCTGCCATCAGTGCTAAAACACCTTTTTTTCCTAATTCCGCAAATCTTTGTAAGTCTACAGAATCTCCAAAAACAGGGGTGTAGTCAATTTTAAAATCACCTGTATGAACTACAATTCCTGCAGGGGTAAAAATTGCTAATGCTGCAGCATCTGCTATACTATGATTGGTTTTAATAAATTCGATTCGAAAACAACCTAAATTAATAGACTGGCCATGTTTGATTACCTTTCTCTTTGTTGTTTTCATCAAGTTATGTTCTTTTAATTTATTTTCAATTAGTGCAATGGTTAGCTTTGTAGCTTAAACTGGTACATTTATTTTCTTTAAGATATAAGGTAATGCACCAATGTGATCTTCATGACCATGGGTAATCACAAACCCTTTGATTTTATCAATATTTTTTTCCAAATATGCTACATCTGGAATCACTAAATCGATTCCTAGCATATCATCAGATGGAAATGCCAAACCACAATCTACAATAATTATACTATCTTCACTTTCAAATGCGGTAATGTTCATACCGATTTGCTCAAGCCCACCTAAGGGAATGATTTTTACTTTTCCTTCTGCTAAATTTTTTGCTTTATTTTGCTTCAAATTATTTCCTCCAACTCTTACTTTTGAATTTCAACGTCCATATCTTCCATAAGTTCTGAAAAAATCTTAAAAAGATACTCTATTTCATCTTCTTGCTCCACAAATTCATAGATTGCTTCCTCATCTTTTTGAGTCGATACATCTTTTAAAATGAAGCACTCTCCATCTTCTTCATCCTCTTCTGCATCGGTAATCAATAGATAATTCATTCCATTAATTTTAGTTTCTTCTAAAACATAAAAATCAACCAGCTCTCCTGTATCTGTTTCTAAGGTTATTTTGGCTTCTTCACTCACAAGTGTTTTCCTCATCTTTCTCTTGCATCAAGGTAGGATTGCAAAATTAATACAGCTGCAACTTTATCTATTACCTTTTTGCGATTTTCTCTTCTCACTCCACAGGTGATCAAAATTTCGTTTGCTTCATTAGTTGTTAGACGCTCATCCCATAAGACAATTGGTAATTCGGTTCTTCTCTCTAGATTCACTTTGAATTCTTCTGTAATAATTGCTCGTGGTCCAATGGAATCATCCATATTTTTAGGATACCCCAAAACAATTTCTGTTACCTCATACTCCTCAATTAATGCTTCAATTCGAGCAAAAGTTTTCCTCAATTTATTCTCTTCTTTTCTTGTAATGGTTTCAATTCCTTGCGCAGTTAATAACAGTGCATCTGAAACTGCAACGCCAACGGTTTTCGAACCGTAATCCAATCCCATAATTCTCATATTCTATGCTAGTCCTTTCTAGCCAAATCGATCGAATTAGTAAAAAAGCTGTCGGTCTCTTTGTAAAACAGACTGACAGCTCTCTTCTAAACTCAATACACATTCCTAATTCACTTTAACTTCGTATCAATATATACAGTCACAAGTTCCTCTAGTAGCTCATCTCGCTCAGCTTTCATTATCAAACTTCTAGCGCTTTTATGGCTAGTAATATAAGTTGGATCACCAGACATAATATACCCTATAATTTGATTTACAGGATTATATCCTTTCTCTGTTAATGCCTCATACACCTTTTTTAGTATTTCGCTTACATCCATCTTGTTTTCTTGCACTGCATCAAAAAATTGAGTATTATGAATATCGCCCATGTTTGTCACGTCCTTTAACTATTCTCTATTATTTTACCTTAAATATCCTATTTCGGCAAGTAAAACTTTTTTGACAGTTCTCTTAAAATGTATCATCATTCTGGAATTACTACAAGAGCACCATCTTTTATTGCGATTACTTGTCCTTTTATTACCGTATTTTTCTTACTTTCCTCTACAGCAACAACAACTTTCACATATTCATTATTATAACCTATCATATGCATTTGTCCATCAATTTCTACTGATGTTTCTAATAAAACTTCTGTTTGTTTTCCCAAAAAGGAATTTCTGTAACGATCTGATAATTTCTGATCAAGATTTAATAGGTTTTCACTTCGCACATTCTTTGTTGATTCTAAAACCTGTTCTTTCATCTGTGCTGCTTTCGTTTTTTCCCGTTTTGAATATTTAAACACATGCATTTCATAGAATTCAATACCCTCTAAATAATTTCTTGTCTGTTCAAATTCTGCATCGGTTTCTCCTGGAAATCCTACAATTACATCGGTTGTAATTGCTGGATTATCATAATGGGTTCTTAATATTTCACAACAGGTAGCATACTCTATTGTATTATATTTACGATTCATTCTTTTTAGCACTTCATCGCATCCACTTTGCAAAGATAGATGGAAATGAGGGCAAACCTTTTCATAAGTTTTTAACACTTCCACAAATTCTTCTGTCACAATTCTAGGTTCTAGCGATCCCAAACGAATTCGAATCAATCCTTTAATGCTGTGGATTTTTTCAATGAGTGACAATAGATTTTCTTTTCTATCTTCAAAATCAATTCCATATGAACTCAAATGAATCCCTGTTAATACAATCTCTTTATATCCATTTTTTACTAATTCTTGAATTTCTGAATACACATCTGCTGGTCGTCTACTGCGAACACGCCCTCTCGTGTATGGAATGATGCAATAACTACAAAACTGATTGCATCCATCTTGAATTTTAATAAATGCTCTTGTATGTTCTGCAATTTTTTTTACAGATAACATTTCGTATTCCTTTGTATCTCCGATGGAAATTACATGATCATGTTTCATCTCTCTTGAAGAATCATAGCCCTCTAACAGCTCAATCAACTCTATTTTTTTATTGTTACCAATAATCAAATCAATGGATAAATCTTTTTTCAATTCCTCTGCAGCTGCTTGCACATAACATCCAGCTGCTACTACAATCGCATTGGGATTCCGTTTTTTTGCACGGTGTAACATTTGCCTTGATTTTTTATCTGCCATATTGGTAACAGAACAGGTGTTTACAATATACACATCTGCTAACTCTTTAAAATCCACAATTTTATAACCTGCTTCTTCTAATAATTGTTGCATTGCTTCTGTTTCATATGCGTTTACCTTGCAGCCTAAATTATGTAATGCTGCCTTTTTCATTTCTAATGTTCTCCTATTCTATCATTTAACTATTTCATCACATGTAACGGCTTAATAAGTCTGATAAATACTAATTTTACTTAAATCTTACTTGACTTTTCACTTCTTAACCCTTAGTATAATTATAGGAAACAAATTATATTTCTTTCCTAATCAAAAAATACCATCATAAGGAGGATTCATGTTATGAAAACAGTACGTATTTCTTTAAATTCAATTGATAAAGTTAAATCTTTCGTTAATGATTTGACTAAATTTGATGTAGACTTTGACCTTGTATCAGGAAGATATGTAATTGATGCAAAATCAATTATGGGTATATTCAGTCTAGACCTATCTAAACCAATCGATCTCAATATTCATGCAGAAAGCTCAATGGACGAGATTCTTGCAATCTTAGCACCTTACATTATCTCTGAGTAATCCCAGCATTTATATTAGAATCTAAGAAGATGCTTCTTTATTACAAGTAGCATCTTCTTTTTATATTAATCACACCAAACAAGTTCTGCTGTTTCAATGGCTGTTTTCATCATCTCTTCAATCTTTTCATTTAAACTCTCTTCTGAATTCTTAATAATTTTTATATTTGGTTTTGTCACTGGATGCTTTGCAACAAAGATTGTGCAACAGTCTTCATACGGTTGAATCGAAGTTTCAAATGTACCAATTTTTTGAGATATATCAATAATTTCTTGCTTATCAAAACCGATCAAAGGACGAAATACTGGCATCGTACAAACTTCGTTGGTAGCCGCTAAGGATTGTACTGTTTGAGATGCTACTTGACCAATGCTCTCCCCTGTTATAAGTGCCATATTGTCAGTTGCTTTTGCAATTTCCTCAGCAATTTTCATCATATATCGTCGCATTATAATTGTCAACTGCTCGTGTGGGCATTTTTCATATATATATAACTGAATATCTGTAAAATTAATGATATGTAGCGGAATCGGTCCTGAATATTTAGATACTTGTTTTGCCAAATCTACTACTTTTTGTTTCGCCCTTTCGCTTGTATACGGGGGTGCATGGAAATAAACTGCATCAATTTTAACTCCTCTCTTTGCAATCATATAACCTGCAACCGGACTATCGATACCACCAGATAGAAGTAACATAGACTTTCCATTTGTTCCTACTGGCATTCCACCAAGACCTGGAATTGTGAAGGAATAAATATTTACTTGTTTTCTTATTTCCACTCGTAATAATACCTGTGGTTTATGTACATCAACTTTCGTATTTGGAAATTCATTTAATACTAAGGCTCCTAATTCTCGATTGATTTCTTCGGAATTAAGCGGATAACTTTTATCTGCACGCCTACTATCAACTTTAAATGTAAACGTTTGATCTGGATGAGCATCCCTCACATAATCAACCACTATTTTTTTCAACTGTTCAAAATCTTTTTCTTCCACCTGAACCATAGGGCAGATTCCTGCAATTCCAAAAACGCGCTGAAGCGCTTCAATTACATCATCATAATCATATGAACTACTTGCTTGAACATAGATTCGTCCAGACTCTTTAGAGGTCGTAAAAGTACCTTCTACTTTTTTTAAAGCATGTTTGATTTGTTTGATTAAAGCATCTTCAAACATATAACGATTTTTTCCTTTTGTTCCAATTTCTGCATATTTTATTAAAAATGATTGGTATACCATATATTTATCCTCTCTGATAGCGCCTTAGCATAGGCAATAACGCTCCTAACACATGGAGACATGTGTCAATTTCTTCTACTTGATTAAAACTTCCAAAACTAAATCGTAGGGTTCCATCTAAATATTTCTCATCTAGCCCAATTCCTTTTAATGTTCCGCCAATATTCGGATTTTTTGAAGAGCACGCTGAACCTGATGATACATAAATCCCTTTATCTTCTAATGCATGCAAAAGCACTTCACTTCGCACACCTTCAAAACTAGCACTAACAATTTGAGGAGCACTTAGTTCTCCTTTTTTACTGTTAACTTTTACTTTATCTAATTTATTCAGACCATCAATCATTCGATCTTTTAAACTTATCACATTTGCAACTTTTTCTTGATGATTTTCATACATCATCTTTGCGGCAAGTCCAAGTCCTGCTACTCCAGGAACATTTTCAGTTCCTGCACGCATATTCCATTGCTGCCCACCTCCATAAATCAGAGGTTTTATTTTCACTCCATCTTTGATATATAAAAAACCAACGCCTTTTGGTGCATGTAACTTATGTCCACTAACTGATAATAAATCAATGTATTCTCTTTTAGGTCGAATTTCATACTTTCCATATGACTGAATTCGATCTACATGAAATAAGGTATTCTCATTAATTTCTTTAATCAGTTTTCCGATTTTTTCAAGTTCTTGGACTGCTCCCATTTCATTATTAACTTGCATAATCGAAATGAGAATGGTATCTTCTCTAATCAATTCCTTTAATTCTGTCAAACTAATATGGCCATCTTCATTTACATTAAGATATGAAATTTCAAATCCTTCTTCTTCTAATGTCGCCATTGCATTGTACACAGAGGGATGTTCTATCTTAGTTGTAATTAAGTGCTTTCCTTTTCTCTGGTTCGCTCTTGCTCCACCAATCAGTGCCATATTATTGGCCTCTGTTCCTCCAGATGTAAAGATGATTTCCTTTCCATCTACTTTTAAGGTTTTGGCAATTCGCTCTCTTGCTTCTTTAATATAATTTTCTGCTTCCATTCCCTTCACATGTTTTGCGGAAGGATTCGCATAATCTTCTGTCATAATCTTTATAACCAATTCCGAAACTTCCGGGAACACTTTTGTTGTCGCAGAATTATCAAAATATATATTCATATTACCCTCTCTCTAACCTTCACCTTCTAAATGAAACATCAACACTGATAAAATTGTTAGTCCTGCCGTTTCTGTTCTCAAGATTCGATTTCCTAAGGAAATCGGTACTATCCCAATGGATTTTGCTTGTTCTATTTCTTCAGGTTCAAAACCACCTTCTGGACCGATGAAAATCCCAATCGATTGATTCTTTTTTATCGATTGAATCAAAGCTTTTGTTTCACCCATCCCCTTTGCTTGTTCATACGGAATCAATTTCACATCTAACGTATCTGCATAAGCAAGTGCTTCTTTCCATGATTTCACTGGCAGAACAGCAGGTACACACTGGCGCCCTGATTGTTTCGCACCGCCCTCTGCAACAGCCTGCCAACGCTTCAGTTTACTGATTTGCTTTTTTTCATCTAGTTTTACCACTGCACGTTTTGTTGCAACTGGAATAATTTCGTAAACGCCTAACTCGACAGCCTTTTGAATGATCAATTCCATTTTGTCACTTTTAGGAAGTCCTTGAAACAAATAAATCTTTGATGGCAATTCTGTATTCTGCTCTATAACATCAACAATTTTTCCTTGTATTCCATGATTTTCAACTACTAGTAATTCGCAGTGGTATACCTTTTTTGTTCCATCTTTAATACCTATGATATCGCCAACTTTCATACGGAGGACATTCTTAATATGATTCACATCTTGACCTAATATTTGAACTTCATTTTCAACAATTTGATTTCTGTTTACAAAAAAATAATTCACAGATACACCTCTTTATTTCTTCCTTGCTATAATCGAAACCCAATCACCTTGGTATGCTGTTTCAATAAGTTCTAATTGATTATTTGCTAATATTGCATCTTTTACTGCGTTCTCTTTCATATCAATAATTCCAGAAGTAATTAATATTCCACACTTTTTCATATGCATCGTAACCTCTTTTTGAAGTGGAATAATCACGTCTGCTAATATATTAGCTACGACAATATCATAACAATCATAACCTACTTGTTCTTGTATCGTACTATCTGAGATAATATTACCTTGAATCACATTAAAATCGGATGGATTAATTTGATTTGCATCTATATTTTCTCCAACTGCAACGATTGCATTTTCATCTAAGTCAGTTCCTAGAATCGATTTCGCACCTAATTTCAAAGCTGCAATCCCTAGAATACCACTTCCTGTTCCTACGTCCAATACAACGCTTTCTGCATTCACATAATTTTTTAATTGTCGAATACACAATTGTGTAGTTTCATGCATTCCAGTTCCAAATGCCGTTCCTGGATCTATTTGAATCAACAGCTTATCTGAATGTTCTTCTGGCACAGTTTCCCAAGTTGGTTTAATTAAAATATCATCAACTGTAAATGGTTTGAAAAATTCTTTCCAGTTATTGATCCAATCTTTGTCCTCTGTTTCTGAGCGTGTAATCGTACAATCACCAACATCCACAAACTGTGCTAGCTCATCTAAACCCACTTCAATTTCACTTAGAATACGTTCTAAATCACTAAGGTCTTCTAAATAAAAACTGACTTTTGCTTTCCCCTCATCAGGAGGAAGTTCTGGCAAAATATCGATAAACATTCCTTTTGTGTCTTCTTCTGTAAGTGGAATACAATCTTCGATTTCAATCCCTTCAATTCCAATTTCATCAAATAAACAACTAATAAGATCTACTGCTTCTGTTGTTGTATTCAGTGTAAATTTACTCCATTTCATATGATTACTCCTTATATATGACTATTAATTTCCAGTTATTATTTTGACAAATAAAATACCAATCACTAATAAAATTACTGGTCTAACTATTTTTTTTCCGTTGCTCACGACCATTCCCGACCCTAGATAATGTCCTGCTGTACAAAACAAACCAGCCACAATACCCATTTGGTAATTGATTGTTCCATTAATAATAAATACAGTTAAGGCTGCATAATTTGATGACAGATTAATGACTTTTGTCAGTGTAGCAGCTTCTTTCATTTTCAACTGTGCGATTCCTGTTAAAACTAAAATCAAAAATGTGCCTGTCCCTGGTCCATAAAACCCATCATAGCAACCAATAAAAAATGCTGCGCTAATTGCTGCTATATATTGTACTTTTGTAAATGTTTCTACACCACTTGCATGCTCTCCCATGTTTTTATTTCTCAAAACATAGAATGCTACTACTGGCAAAACAACAATCAAAAAATTTTCAATGATTTGTTCGCTTACCACCAAAGCGATATTAGATCCCATTGTGGAACCAAAAATCGCTGTAATAGATGATATAATTGCTAATTTAATCAATTCTTTTCTTTTTAGATATCCCTGCTTAATAAATCGAACGGTAGATATTGTTGTTCCCATAGATGATGATAATTTGTTGGTTCCTAATGCTGTGTGTGCAGGCACACCTGCTAATAAAAATGCAGGAAGGGAGATTAATCCCCCGCCTCCTGCAATCGAGTCAATAAAGCCAGCCAAAAATACCAGTGGACATATAATTAAATATTCAAGCATATTCATTCCTTTTCATCCTAAAATAATTCTATAACTATCACGTACTGTTCATACGAATCCACATGGTATCATAACACATTCTTCTGCGGTTTACAATATGTAACTGCATATCTCATATAGGTATCTAAAAGTTATTGTTTGTAAGGTGCATTTATAAATGGGCAAAGCTACCTAGTTTTGGTAAAAACAAAAAAACAAGCACAACCTGACTTTTCAATCAAATTATGCTTGTTTAAAATGATTCGTAAGTAGATTCATTCTAATCATTAACTTTTAATCAAATCCTTGGAATACTAGATTTATAAAAATCCTACCTTACTTAACCACTGTTCTTCATAAATCATGAATCGATACAATCACCTTTTTTCATCATAGGTTTTGCGGAAGAAACAGTTAATGCAATTGTTGACGCATTATGTAACAAAGCCGAAGTTCCAGCAGTAATCATACCAAATATTCCAAGAATAATCAGCGCAGTATTAAATGTTACAATAAATCCATATTGATTATAGATTCTTTTCATCAGTTTATCTGCAAGTCTTCTTATCTCAACTATTTTAGTAAGTTCATGGGAAAGAATCGATATATCTGCTACTTCTCTTGCAATATCTGATGATCCATTTAGTGTAAGGGATACATCCGCAACACTCAGTGCAGGTGTATCATTAATTCCATCTCCCACCATAAGAATTGTTCGACCCTCTGCTTTTAAAGCTTCAATAATTGAAGCTTTTCCATCTGGTAATACGGATGCATAGTATTTATCAATCCCCAAAAGATCACTTGTATACTTTGCATTCCCTTCACTATCTCCAGTAATCATAAATATATCTTTAATCCCTTCATTTCTAAGAAGCTTCAATGCTTGGTAAGCATCGGTTCTCGGAGGATCATTAATACAAATAATTCCAATTAATTCATTATCTACTGCAAGGTAAACTGCACTATCACTTCCAATTTGTTCTCTCATAAAGTCTTCTTTTTCATGCGGATAAGGGACGTTTTCATCTTCAAAAACAAAATGGTAACTTCCTATTATAGAATGTTTTCCATTATACGTACTTGCAATTCCATGAGCTACAATATATTTTACTTTTCCATGTTCTTCCGGATGGACAGCTCCTTTTTCTTTTGCATGACTAACAATCGATGCTGCAACACTATGAGGAAAATGTTCTTCTAAGCAAGCTGCTATTTTTAATACTTCATGTTGCGAGTAATCTTCATGGAGAGCAATTATATTCGATACTTTTGGAACTGCATTGGTAAGTGTTCCCGTTTTATCAAATACCACTGTGTCTACCTTTGATAACACTTCAAGGTATTTGCCACCTTTTACTAACACTTGATGATTAACACTTTCTTTTAATGCAGAGATAATCGTTATCGGAGTTGTAAGCTTAATTGCACATGAAAAATCTACCATCAATACAGAAATTGCTCTTGACAAACTTCTTGTAAGTGCTAGGGTAGCAAAAAACAAACCAAAGCTTACTGGCACAATATCATCTGCAAGTCTTTCAGCTCTACCTTGTACTATCGCTTTTTCTTTTTCTCCTGTATCAATCAATTCAACAATTTTTGCAATTCGAGATTCATTTTGCAAGCTTAACACACAAACATCAATCTCTCCATCTTCTAAGACTGTACCAGCAAATACCGTGCTATCAGTTCCTTTGTGAACAGGAATTGGCTCTCCTGTCATTGTTGACTCATTAATCAATGCATCACCTGAAACAATCGTTCCATCAATCGGTATCAAGCTACCCTTTCTAACACGTATAATATCATCTACACAGATTTCTTTTTGAGATACTTCAAGTTCAATCCCATCGCGTACTAACCATACTTTATCTACATTTATTTTTAAACTTTGTGCTAATGCGTTTTTAGCTCGCATATTAGAAAATTCTAGCAGTAGATCAGATAACCCCAAAAGAAACATCGTAGAAGACGCTGTATTGTAATTTTTATACAGAAGAGAAGCTCCAATGGCTGTTGCGTCTAATACCTCTACATTTATTTTCTTTTTTCCCAAGGAAAGTAAACCTTGTTTAATATAAGGTAGTGCACGTATTACTGTATATAGCTGACGACTTTTTACTGGCATGAACCAAAACCTTGTGAAATGTTGTATACAATGCTTTACAATTCGCCATTTTATATCATTTTCAAAAATAAA
>CAYJKD010000001.1:0-26828 GCA_964370595.1 uncultured Lachnospiraceae bacterium | reverse complement strand
CTAATATAATTGCTCTTTCTTCTTCTGTTGGTACCCCACTTGGAATATCATCAATTTTCATTGTAGATAGTTTGCTTAAAATAGCTGTTTTTGCACTTTTTTTCTCATACATAATAAGCACAGAACCGTTAATTTCATTTGCAGAAACATTCTTCACTCCATCAAAAGAAAGAAGCAGCTCGGACAATCCGTAACACTGCTCCTTTGTTAAGATATATTTACCAAAACGCACTCTTAAACGGCTAGGCTTATCACAAATAATGTGATATCTCATACGTTTCTCCTTATTCTTCGTCGCAGTTGCAACTATCTCCACAATTACAGCCACATTTTGCTACCACTTTTGCTTCAGCAACAATATCATCTGCCTCTTCTTTGATATTAGAAACATTCTCTAACACTTTATCTTTCATCATTATGCCACTTGCAACACCTTTTATAGCAAGTTCACGCACTTTTTTTGTTTTTAGAACACTAAGTACAGCTAGTCCAGTTGCGGCTCCTGCTGCAAATATTAGTTTATGTTGTTTTGTAATGAATTTTAACATAAAAATCCCTCCAATCTTTTATTTAAAAATTAATAGTAACATATTTTCCACTTAGTTTCTACTCCAAAACAACATTTTTCTATATTTTGATGGTGTCACTCCATATATCTTTTTAAATGCATACGAAAATTTACTTGTATTTGTATATCCAATTAGAAAAGCTATTTCTGTAATCGATCTATCTGAAATCCTAAGCCAAGTTTGTGCTTTTTTCATTTTGACAAGTTTTATATATGTTCTAGGCGGCATTCCTAGGTATTTATTATACAGTCCTCTAAAGTTTGATTCTGATATAAACAGAATTTTCGCAATTTGCTTCTCCGTTAGTGCTGTATCAAGTAATAGTCGCCTAGAAATATTCAATAAAGACTTTTGTTCTTCACTCACACGTTTCTCCCATAAAAGAAAGATCCAAGAATATATTCTCAGACCTCTCTAATTTACTTATGCTAATTTTTCCCCCAAGGTTTTACAAGCTACTTCTGCATCTGCATCTGGAGCCTCATTACAAATGTAAGTTTCTACTGCATCCACTTCTTGCTCCCAGTTTCTCATCCATTCGCCATCTCCCCAACCATAAGATCCAAACAGAACAACTTTCTTTCCTGGTAAGCTATCTTTCACATCATCCCACATTGGTTGAAATTCTGATTCTTCTAAAACTTCTGCACCCATAGATGGACAGCCAAATGCAATTCCATCATACTCTGCTACCATATCTTTCGTAAATTTATCAGATGTTAGAATTTCAACTTCTGCTCCTTTTGCTTTCGCTCCATCTGCTACGTAATTTGCCATAGTTTCTGTATTGCCTGTACCACTCCAATAAACCACTGCAACCTTGCTCATAATGACAATTCTCCTTTATTCTTTTCTCTTCTCTATATTAGGCAACTAGCTGCTTTTTAACAGTTAGTTGCAAAATATCTCTCCCATTTTCCCACAATTTTTTGTAGACTGCTTTACACTTGTCGTATCTAGCAAATATTTGTAAAGCTTCCTCGGTATTTCCATACACTTTCCAATAACCACATAAATTACAACCTTTCCCTTTATGACAAATGAATCCGCTCACATCTTCTGGTGGATACCCTAGAAACAAACCTATTTCATGCGGGAACTCATCATAAACAGATAAACGATATTGTAGCTTTTTCAAAATACCAGACACATCTTGTGTTACATATCCATATTTTTCTAAAATTGCTTTTGCAATATTATTTTTAAAGTCTTGCTTAAGCAAATCTTCTCTATATAAATAAATCAGTGCAGAATCTGTGTGCAATTTAAGCAACATAATTTTAATTCCATTATTTTTAAATTTTTGATTCCATGTCACTATATCTTCATTCAATTTATCAAGATTATCAAATCTGACTGTGAATAAGTTTGCTGTTTTTAATCCTGATAAGGTGGGAGCGCATTGCTCAATTAAAATCCGTTCACTTATCATAGCTTAAATTGCCTCCAAGATATTTTTAAGCGCTGAAAGCGAGCTTGAATGACATCGTTCCACTTTTGCCTTGCATCTCTTTGCTTCACAATTGGCACAAGCAACAAGTTTATGTGAAACTGTATTCGTAAAAAGGATAATCATGTCTGGATTTCCAAACTTATCTTTAACATCACCTTTCATCTTAGTAAATACTTTTGCTTTACATCCATATTCTTTGCAAGTATCAATATAACGTCTTTCCATACGTTCATTTCCACCAATGATTACAACACTCATATATGCACCTCTCTACATTCTCAAAGTTAGCAAACGCTAACCGTTGCTATTTAAAAAACTTTCTCTTTTCACAAGAAAGCTTTGTATTAGTTACAACTAACTATATTTAATTATATAGCAATTTGGGATTTTGTCAAGAAGTATTTATTAAATTACAGTATTAATATAAAAACTACTGATAAGGCTAAGTATCAATCATTCTTATCAGTAGCTTTTATCATTTAATCTAAATCAAATTTTTCACCATAGCCATAATGCTCAATTACGTAATCTAAATCTTTATCTCCTCGTCCACTTAAGTTGACAAGAATAGACTTTGTATTACCTTTTCTTGCTTCACGAATGGCATAAGCAACAGCGTGTGAACTTTCTATCGCAGGGATAATTCCTTCATATCGAGAAAGCATAAAAAATGCTTCCATCGCTTCTTCATCTGTCACTGAATCATATTTAATTCTTCCACTATCTTTTAAATATGCATGTTCTGGTCCAACAGACGGATAATCTAGTCCACTTGCAATGGAATAAACTGGTGCAGGCTCTCCATTTTCATCTTTTAACATAATCGATTGGAAACCATGCATAATCCCCTTTTCTCCATAAGACATGCTTGCAGCATGATCTCCTAGAGTACTTCCTTTTCCCAGTGGTTCAACTCCAACAATTTCAACATCATCTTCTAAAAAAGGTACAAAAGTACCAATTGCATTACTTCCACCACCTACACAAGCTGTAACAACTTCTGGCATAAGTCCAGTCATTTCAAGAAACTGCTCTCTTGCCTCAATTCCGATACATAATTGGAAGTCTCTTACCATAAGCGGAAATGGATGAGGACCTACTGCAGAGCCAATACAATAGATTGAATCTTTATAGTTCTCCAAATAGGAATCAAATGCAGAATCTACGGCTTCTTTCAATGTCTTTAATCCATGTGTTACTGGAACAACTTTTGCGCCTAAAATTTTCATTCTTTGTACATTTGGTTGTTGTTTCGCAATATCAACTTCTCCCATGTGAATCTCACACTCTAAGCCAAAAAATGCTGCAGCAGTCGCTAAAGCAACTCCATGTTGCCCTGCGCCAGTTTCTGCAATCAGTCTCTTTTTTCCCATAAATTTTGCTAAAAGACCTTCTCCCATACAATGATTCAATTTATGTGCACCTGTATGGTTTAAATCTTCGCGCTTCAAATAAATTTGGCATGTGCCTAATTTAGCTGATAATCGCTCACAGTGATAAACAGGAGTTGGTCTTCCTTGGAATTCTTTTCTAATTCTTCTAAGTTCATTGATAAATTGAGATGAACGACATATGGTTTGATATGCATGGTTAATCTCTGTAAATGCCTCTTGTAATTCTGGAGGTAAATACGCTCCTCCATACTCGCCAAAATATCCTTCATTGCTTGGAAACTGCTTCATATACGAATTATTCTTCATTTGAACTACTTCCTCTCTTATTCTGTTGAAAATCTTTCACTTTATTGTAGCAGAGTTGTAAAGAAAAATCATCCTTTTTCTTATAATGATTCAATAAGTTTTTCATTTAATTTTTGATAAATCGGTTTCATCTCTTCCTCACGAGCTTTATTAACCACATCTTCAATCAAAACCCATTCAATTGCACTATTTTCATCAGCTTTTATAGAAGTACATTCCTTTTCATCTGCCTCTAATAAATATGTACAATTCATATGAAGATGTGCAGACACATACGCTCCCCTTTTTATATGTCCAGGTACTGTCAATATTTCTATAGAAAACAACTCTTTTCCAATCGGATTTATTTCTTTTAAACCAGTTTCTTCCATAGCTTCCCGAACAGCAACTTCAAAACCATCTCCACATCCATCACAGTGTCCTCCTGTCCAAGACCAAGCTTGATAAATATTGTGATAAGCCATTAAAATTTTTGTACGTTCCTGATTAACAATCCAAGAAGATGCTGAAAAATGACATACTTCATTCGTACGTAGCAAAACATCTTTCTGCTCCTCAATCGCAGTTAGCATTACTTCCTTATCTCGCATTTCTTGCCCATTATAAGGTTTATATTGAAGTAATTGTTCTTTTATTCTCATTTTTTCCTCTTTTCGTTTTATAAATATAATCTGTTATCGTTATATAAAACAAACTTATGCACATTATATCAAAAATTTTATTTTATATTCCACAAAACGCACCCAAATAAGGATGCGCTTGTGTATAGCTCTATTTATTTTGCTTCAAATACATAGACCTGAGATGTAAAATCTCCTTTATCTGTACCAGAAGTATATTTACCTTTGAATAAATCGCTTTGGATTAATCCAGTAAATTCGGTCTCTGGTAATAATCCAACATTCATCAACTCATCACCATAATATGGTTTTCCATTACATTGATACTCAAAGGATTCTTCCAATCCAACAAGATTTATTTTCTTTAATGATGGATTTGGTGTTGCAAGAATTTTATAATAAGCTAATATTGCAGTTTTCTTATCCTTAGATACAACCATAAAACTATAGTAATTTCCACTTTTCAAACGATAGAAATCTCCATATTGAATGATCTCTCGATATTTCTTAAAAAATAAAATTTGCTCTTTTACTTGTTCTTTTTCTTCATCTGGAAGTAAATTTAAATCAAGTTCATATCCAAATGTTCCAAAATAAGCCACATCTGCGCGCATTTTAAGACTTGTTTTTCGCTCTACTTGATGATTCGGTATCGCTGCAACATGACTTCCTATAGAAACAATAGGATATACCATCGAGGTTCCATATTGAATGTGTAATCGTTCTACTGCATCTGTATCATCACTCGCCCAGGCTTGAGGCGCATAATACAGCATTCCTGCGTCAAATCTAGCCCCTCCAGATGCACAAGATTCAAAAAGGATGTGAGGAAATCTTTGAATCAATTTTTCGTATAAATCATAAACACCTAAAATATAGCGGTGGAAAAATTCCTTTTGGCGATCTGCTTCTAAGCAAATGCTATAACTTTCTGTTATATTACGGTTCATGTCCCACTTAATATAAGAAATATTTGCTCCATCTATGGTTTCACACATTTTTTCGAAAATATAATCAACTACTTCACTGCGACTGAAATCTAGTACAAATTGATTTCTTCCATAAGACAATTTTCGATTTGGGGTTTTAATTACATAATCTGGATGTGTTTTATACAATTCGCTTATCTCGTTTACCATTTCAGGTTCAAACCACAATCCAAAATCAAGACCTAAATCATTTACTTTTTTTGCTAAACCAGCAATTCCATTTGGCAATTTTTCTAGATATACACTCCAATCACCTAGGGATGTCGTATCATTATCTCTGCTTCCAAACCAACCATCATCTAATACAAATAGTTCAATTCCTAATTCTTTTGCTTTCCCTGCAATTTTAAGAATACTTTCCTCTGTAAAATCAAAATAGGTTGCTTCCCAGTTATTGATTAGAATTGGTCGTGGTTTATTTTTATAATCCCCCCTCATTAAATGATTGCGAAATAGGTTATGGAAGTTTTGACTCATTCCATTTAATCCATCTTTCGAATATACTATAACTGCTTCAGGCGTTTGAAATGTTGTATTTGGA
Organism: uncultured Lachnospiraceae bacterium; assembly: GCA_964370595.1. GTDB lineage: Bacteria > Bacillota > Clostridia > Lachnospirales > Lachnospiraceae > Brotaphodocola. The sequence goes on along the minus strand of CAYJKD010000001.1, from coordinate 20,956 downwards.
TCTAAAGTCCATTCAAATTCAAATGGATTGATTCCAATTATAACTCTTGTTACGTCATATGCATCTACCTCTGCTTGTGCTAAGAAATTCCCACTATAAATCATAGTGAATCCATACACTTCCCCACTTGTTTCACTAGCAGATTCTCTTTTCAATGCGAAAAATGGATTGTGCATTGCACTACTTGCACCTCTACTACTAGAAACAGATTGTACCCCTTTCGCTAATTTTCTTGTACTAATATGGCGCTCACGACTCCATGCACCGTCTAAAGTCACCATCTCATACTCTGCATCTGGTAGGTCTAAGCTCATTGACATCGCCCGATTAATTTTTACAATTTTGTCTGATTTGTTATTAAATTCTACACTACGAACAATTCCTGCTACTGATTCAAATATGTGGTATTTCAAAATCATTTCCACTTGTATCACTTCATCAAATAAATGAATTTCTAACGTTTCTATTCCTGTACCATGTGTATGTGGCAATCCCTGTAACGGATCTTTCCCTTTATAGATTTTATGGCTGCGATAGGTGAAATCTGTAATTCTACTTCCATTATCAATCGTTAGTTGGTATGCTGGATCACGGTAATCTCCTGTTCCATATGCTGGATATTCTTGTTTTAGCACTTCAAGTGAAAAATCCAAATCTCCTTCAAAGGCACAAGGAGCTAATATAACACCTCTTTCTACTAATAAGTGGTCAAAACTTTCTCTATGACGGATACATTTCCCAAAATATAATTGTCCTAATTGCTGATTTCTCATGATTTTCATCACATAGCTAACTTGATCATTAGCTATATGAAATGTTTGATTTTCAAATTTTATCACTTTAATTCTCCATTCTTAAAATAGTATCAGATGATTTTTGCTCTAGATTTGACTCATTTTCCTTCTTACTCGTTTTCATCTGTACCACTGTTGTTATTGTTGCGCAAATAATTCCGAGTATTGCTAGATACAAATAAGTGTCCCCTTGTATTCCTTCCACCCTTGCAAGTCCTACCTTTGAAAACACAATGTACATCCCAATCATAACAAATACAACAAATCCACTAAATGTATAGCGATGTTTCCATGGTGTGAGCGATACTGCATTATTAATTGGCATAACATATGCTTCTTTTACTGGTGCAATTTTTCCTATTATTAACATTATAGCACATGAAATCACAAAAAGAATAGCTGAAATATGTAAATAATGTAGCCCTGTGTTCCATACACCTAATTGTGTCATTGCATAAACAGAGACAAAGAATATAATTGCAATTTTTGCAGCAATCGGTGGAACTTTTTTTGTAATATATCCCATAAAAATAATTGTAAAGATTGGTACATTAAAGAACCCATTTATTGTTTGTAAATAATCGAATAATCCTGCTGGTGCATTTAAAATAAATGGTGCTCCAATCATTGATATCAAAGCTACGATAAGTGCAAATACTTTACCTACTTTAATCAATTGTTCATCACTTGAATTCTTTCCAAATGCTGGTCGATATACATTTAGAGCAAATAGAGTTGATGCACTATTTAATACGCTATTAAATGTACTTAAAATCGCACCCATCATTGCTGCTGCAAAAAAGCCAACCAATGGGCCAGGTAGTACAGTACTTACTAACATCGGATATACGGTGTCATTATTTTGAATATTGGGTCCTAAAATTTGAAATGCTAAAATTCCTGGAATAATTACCATTAAAGGAGTTAGTACTTTTAAAAACCCTGCTAAAATAACTCCTTTTTGTCCTTCTTTCAAGTTTTTTGCACCTAACGCACGCTGAATAATCGACTGATCTGTTCCCCAATAATAAAGGTTTACGAGCAATAACCCCGTAAACATAGTAGAAAATGGCAGTGGATCTGAATTCGATCCAATTGCATCAAATTTTTCAGGTGTGCTTTGTAGAAACACCTCAAATCCCGCACTAACATTTCCTTGCCCTAAATAAAGAATTGCAAACAATGGCACTAGCAAACCTCCAATTACAAGTGCAATTCCATTAATAGAATCTGAAATTGCAACTGCTTTTAATCCTCCAAAGATTGCATAAATAGAACCTATAATACCTAAAACCCATACCATTAGCCAGATTGATTGTGCATATGTAATTTGGAACACTTCAGATATATTAAAAATCTGTCCCATTGCAATCGCCCCTGAATATAAAGTAATTGGAAGCAAATTCACTATATAACTTACTAAAAACAGAATCGTAATAAATTGTCTTGTAACATTATCAAATCTAGATTGGATAAAATCAGGAATTGTCGTAATTCCTTGCTTTAAATATCGAGGAACTAAAAATAGTGCCACCAAAATCAATGTAATACCTGACCCTACTTCCCATCCCATAACAGACATATTCGCTGAATATGCCTGACCAGACATTCCAACAAAACTCGCTGCACTTAAGTTTGTAAGTAGCAGAGACCCTGCTATCACATTACCTGTTAAACTTCTTCCACCAAGAAAATATCCGTCACTTGTACTTAAAGTATCATTTTTTGTTTTTACATAAGTAATTACTCCCACTGCAACTGAAAAAATAATAAATGAAACCAAAATTGCTGCCATAATAATTTCCCTCTCTTTGAACGCGCGTTTATTTTGTTATAAATAAGAAGAACTGGAATACCAATTCTGCTTAATTTATTCTTTTTTACCGAATTCCTTTACTGAATTCTTTTTAATTAGATGTGGTTTTTCAATTTTATGCTCTGTTTTTTCTTGTAAAAGAATGCGCACACATTCTTTTGCAATTGTTTTTAGAGAAACCTCAAATGTAGTCAATTTCATATTTCTCCAGTGTGCTACTTTTAGATTATCAAAGCCAACTATGGAAACATCTTCTGGTATTCTAATTCCTTGTTCTTCCAAAGCTCGTACCGCCCCTAATGACATAATGTCATTTGCTGCAAAAATTGCAGTTGGGCATCCTTGCTTTAATCGTTTTTTCATTTCTTCATATGTCACATCTTCGCGGTACATACCACAAATAATATCTTCTTTTCTGATATCAAACTCTTTTAAAGCTCTTAAATATCCTTGTTTTCTCTCGATTGAAGATAATCGTCCATCTCCTTCGATGTGCAAAATATCTTGATGTCCACATTCAATTAAATATTTCGTAGCTTCATATCCACCAATCTCATTATCGCAATTGATCAATTTCATATTTTGGTGTATATCCTCTGATGGAAAAAACTGATCCACAAAAACAGTATTATATTTATTAGCAATTTGATAAATCTGATGTGTACCATGAGGAAATCCCATAAATATTCCACCACTTACCATTTTCCCAAGAAATAATTCTTCCATATCATCAAACTCGTCTTCACTTGTGATAATATTGACTAATGTAGTATATCCTTGTTTTTTTAATGATTGAATCAAATTTGATAATAATTCCATATTATAGGGGGAATTGATTCCAATCCATTCATTTGAGCTATTTGTATCATTGATATCCGCTATAAAAACTGCTATAATATTCGACGCTTTTCCTGCAAGGCTTCTAGCAAAGTGATTCGGTGTATAACCGTGCTCTTGTATTACCTCTTCTATTTTTATCCTTGTTTTCTCTGGTACATTTTTATAGTTATTTAAGACTCTAGATACTGTACTCCGTGATACCCCAGCAAGTTTCGCTATTTCTTGTGTATTAATAGAATCACCCTTTCATAAACGCGCGTTTATTTTGTAACTATATCCTATCACAGTTCCATTCTTTTGTCTATAAAATAACCTATTTTTATTTTTTTTAGCTATTCAAACAAATTAGACCTGTTTTTTTATTAATATTGCACAAAAAAACCTCGAAATCCAATCTTACTGAATTTCGAGGTTTATTACTTATAGGTTTTCTTCAAAGAACTTTAGAATTTCTGTACAAGCTGTATCTTCATCTGCACCATCAACTTCAATTGTTACAGAATCTCCACATTTAATTCCCATTGACATAAGCGCCATGAGCTTTGCTGCATCCACTGTTTTTTCACCTTTTGTGATAGTTACTTTACTTTCATATTTTTTTGCTTCCTTAACTAGAAGACCTGCTGGTCTCGCATGAATCCCTTGCTCATCCTTAATCACATATACAAAATTTTTCATCCACATTTACTCCTTTTATTTTAGATAAAATGATTTTACCACATTTTGGGGAATCATAACAAGTTTTTCTTCCTCAAATTTTGTCACTATCGATTCGGCCAAATTTACTTCAGCTTCTACATTCATTTTAATCTTTGGTAAAATTTCAATATTCATTTTTTGTTCTTTTGATTGATATCCTCTTAGGATATACCCTTCTTTTCCTTGTGCTTTCTTAAATGCACTCATTATAAAGTTCGAGTCTGACACAGATACTAAACTATATGAATATGGTGCTTCCCAATTAGCATCATTTAATTTCATTGCATTATATGGCATTTTATTGTAACTAACTAGTGGCGATATATATTCCTTTGCATGCTTTTGTAAACATTCTGATTTACGCACAATAGCCAAATCAAATGTCATCTTTTTCAACAATTGGGAATCTGGTGTAGCCATTTTAATCCCTGAAGGTCTTCCCGGTCTACGATACAATTCTTCCTTCCCTAAGAAACCTACACTTCGGAATAATGTTATTGCTAACATATCATAATCTTTACCAATTACCTCAAACTCTCTTACAGAATTTGTTAAAACACCTAAGCCATCTTTTCCCTCAAGCGCTACGTAAGATAGCATTGGGTAAATAGAATCTGGTCTTTCATCCCACTTTTCTTCTTCCCACACATCCATCGCACTATCATAAACAGCTCTCTTTATCTCACCAAATTGATTATCTGATAGAGAAAACTTTGTTCCTATATTATTTGGTACATACATACGAACTCTATGATCACAAGCTTTATTATCTATTGTAACCGCTAACTTTAAAATTGGAGAATTCTTTTCAAGTGTAATTATATAGGAAACATCCATTGAACCATCGCAAATTTTAGCTTTTCTACTGTCTAGATTTTTAGGAATTATCATTGAAAAATCAATGGTTATTCTCGATAAATCACGATAATTTTCAATCATCGATTTTGCGCTAACATCCTTTGATGTTACAATAAAATCATCCTCTAACTCTGAAAAATCATACTCATCTCCATCGTCACTTCCATCTTCAATTAACAACACTTGTTTATAGATAATGCCTGTTTTTTTATCGAAAACATCAATGGTTCCGTTCGTGTTTACTGTAATTGTATAAAAATCATTTTCAATCTTCTCATGTGTTGGATTTGCTACAACAGCAACTCCCTCTGCCTCTTCAATAAGATATGTTTGATATCCAAGAGCTGGGATACAATCCATAAATGCTACCTTATATTTAATGAACGGATCATAATTTCCATAATGAACAATTTGTCGATCAATCAGCCCAGCATCTACAACTTCTGTTTCTAAAATCTCGTAATCAACAACATTTCCGCTCTCATCAGTCAGAGTAAAATTCTTCATCTTTGTGATCAATTCTCCTGTAACTACTTCTGTTCTGTCATAAGGAAGAAGATTAAATACAGTCAATTTGTCTAGACATTTTGAAACATCCATTGCATCTACAATTTTTCTCTTGTAATATCGAATAAGTTCATCTGTTTTATCTTCAGCTAAGAAAAATCGATTTTCTATTGCTTTGTGCACTTTATCACTACAACAACAACCAATGGAATCATGTGCATGATTTTTCATAATCTCTTTCCATATATCCTCAATTAATCCTTCTTCATAAGAAGCACCAAGGCTACATGCAATAGAAGCTAATGGCTCTAAAATATTTGTGATCTTATTTTCAATTCTGGTGTTACTAGATTTTAAATCTGCTCTTGTAGAAAAAATACTACGGTGAACCCTCATATATTTTCCATCTAATAATTCTCCTGTTATCGTATCTAAGTCAACTTTTTCAATTTCATCAAAAATGTTTTCATAACGACTTAAGAAAAATTCTTTCTCTGGATAAATTTGTTTTAATGAATCCATAACTTCATAGATATCTTTTTGTATCGGCATTTGATCATGTCCATTAGGAAGAAGAATATCATCTGTCACTGCTCCTCTTTCTAACACTGGCATATACTTGCTCATTCTCTTTTTTAATGCTTCAACATCAGCTGGCAAGTATTTTCCAATGGCATACCCTAGTGGCATAAGATGTGCAGTCACTTCTCCTTCTGACTCTGATTTCCACTTGAAATTGTGCTTATTTGTACCATGGCGCTCTGAACTTCCACGCCAAAAAATACTCCTAGTGATATCGAACCCATTTAAAATTTGTGGTAATTTTTCACTTTGTCCAAAAGAATCTGGGAGGTAACCAATCATCATTGGCTCTCCAAATTCTTTACAATCATTTATCCCATATAACAAGTTTCGTACAATCGACTCCCCACCTACAACCATCTCGTCTGTCTGAGTGTACCAAGGTCCGATAATCAATTTTCCTTGTTTCACTAATTTTTTTACACGTTCTCTTTGCTCTGGCTTTACATCTAAGTAATCTTCTAATACTGCTGTTTGGCCATCAAGAATATAAAATGGATAATTCTCATCTGTTTCTAATCGTTCCATAATCTCTTCCATATTGTTGACTAGGAGGATTCTTGATTCTTCTGTAGTAAAATACCATTCTCGATCCCAATGCATATGAGGAACAACATGAACTTTTTTAGACATAAATTTCACCTTTCTTAATATAAAACTCTATTTTCCTTCTCTTAATCCTTTTTTCATCCATGGAACTAAAATCGCTGTAGAAATCAATGCACCTATAACCGCTGCTAGTAACCACACAGCAGTTCCAACGGTTGGGCTAACACTTGCATTTGTATAATCTAATAAAAACATTGAGAATATTCCTGCTCCTGGTACGTCTAGTCCAATATTGGTCCATGCTACTATAGCTCCACAAACGGCTGAACCAGTACACAAAGAAATAATTACTTTTAATGGGTTTTTCATCATAAATGGAATCGCACCTTCTGTAATTCCTCCAAGCGCTAGCATCCATGTAGTTTTTCCCGCTTCTCTTTCTTCTTGCTTATAACAATCTTTTGCAATTATTGTTGTTAAGGTAATCGCAAATCCTGATACCATTTTTACAGATGCAAAGATTGCATATGGTAGTAACACACCTTCATTCATTACACTTACACTGAAGGCATATGCTGCTTTATTAACTGGTCCACCAAGGTCAAATGATGTCATAATTCCAATTACTGCACCAAGTAACATTGCATTTGTTCCTTGTAATCCACTAAGGAATTCGGTTAAAGAGCGATTGATAAATGCTACTGGTTCTCCGATAACAAAAAACATGATACTACCTACTAAAAATGTACTCGTAATCGGATAAACAAAGAAACTGATGAATCCTGCAAAAGCACCTTTTGCTGGAATAACTTTTTTCATATATCGAACAAGATAACCAGCTATAATACCACCAAGCATACCTGCAAGAAATCCACCACCGATCATATTCGCAGCAAAACCAGCTGCATAACCAGACACTAATGCAGTTTTTTCAGAGATTGCATATGCCATATAAGCTGCCATTACTGGAATCAATAACGTTCCCAGCAATCCACCTGATAATTTACGATATAAATTAAGCCAACTTCCATCCGTATTATAAACTTCTTGTAATCCAAATTGTTGTGCTATAAGTACAGCGATTGCAAGAATCATACCACCTGCAACAACCAATGGTACCATATGAGAAATTCCTGTCATAACTGCTTGTTTAATCTCTTCCCCAACACTCATTTTACCATCATCTGAATCAGCTCCAACAAATTCGCCCTTTTGAAAATTTTCTGCTTTTGCAAGTGCTCTTTCAATTATAGATTTTGCATCCTTTAAAGGCTCTGCCACTGAAGTTTTAGTAATTGGTAAATGATCAAAACGTTCTGCATTTTTAACTGCCACTCCAACAGAAAATATTGCTGCATCTGCATTTTTTAGATTTTCCGAAGTATGTTTCCCTTCAATACCATTTGCACCCTGTTTTTCAACATAAACTTTAACGCCAAGCTCTTTTCCAGCCTTCACTAGTGCTTCTGCTGCCATATAAGTATGGGCAATTCCTGCTGGGCAGGCTGTAACTGCAACAATCATTTTTGAATACTCTACTTCTTTTGTATCCTCTTCTAATGTCTGATCTAAGTTATTCATGAATTCAGTAACATTTTTCGAAGCAAACAATTTATTCTTGTATGTTTCATCACTCATGCGTTGCATCAATTCTGCTAACAATTCCAAATGGGTACTTCCAGCTTGATCTTCTGGTATTGCTAGTAAAAATATATAGCGAACTTCATTATCTGGATCAATGCTTTCCCAATCTTCTACGATTCCGTTGGTAGACATAACCGCAAACGCCGCTTCCTTTACACTGTTAGACTTTCCATGAGGAATTGCCAACCCCTCTTCCATACCAGTTTCAGATAATGCCTCTCTCGCATAAACTGCATTTAAAAACTCTTCTTCTGATGTAATCTTCCCATTATCATAAAGTTGTTTTACAAGTGCACGCAATATGTCATCTTTTTTAGTAAGATCACTGCCTAAAGTAACTAATTTTCCATTGGTTAAATTTGAAAGTTTCATTAAAATATCCCTCCTGCTTTTACTATGAACATAGTATAACATCTTTTTTCGTACAAAAATAAAACTTGGAATTTGTTCACATCTTTCCCTTATACACAATCATAAATCTACCTCTTCACGGTTCTATCCGTGTGCACTTTCTTATTTTATAATCTTATATCATCGTTCTTAATCAGTAAAAGTAAAAAGGCTTCGTGTATTTATACACAAAACCTTTTCCAAAATGCCTCACATAACAATCGAATCAACATCATCAATCCACTTCGATCCGTTACATTATATCCATTTACAATTCTCTCTTCTCCCCAAAAACAAAGTTGTTCATCACAAATTTCTGCTAATGGATTTTTGCCAAAGTTTGTGATGCAATACACAAGTGCTCCTTGTTCTTTTGCTTTTTTTGCTATCGATAGTAATCTTTGTGGTGTCCCTGAAGCACTAATAATCAATACTAGATCCCCCTTATGATATTGTCGAAGGGAATACTCGATATCATGAATCTGTTGATAATACTCAACACGCTTATCTAAACAACGCAGATATCGGCCAAATAATTCACAAAAATATACCGAATCTCCAATTCCTCCAAACAATATTTTATCACTATTGAGCATATCTGTTATTAACTTCTCTGTCTTTACATCATCAATTACATCGATTGATTTCACAATATTTTGTGGTAATTTTTCTAATACTTGGTACTCCACAGTTCTTGTATCACTTGGATTATCTTCCTTTTGTAGTGAAAATTTCAGTTCAGAAAATCCACTATAGCCTAATTTTTTAGCTGTTCTCATAATAGCGTTTGGTGAAACAAACAGTACTTCAGCAATTCTATGTATTGAAATATTTTGAATTTCCAAACGATTCATTTCAATAAATTCGATTACGCTATCATCTGTGTCATTTAGACGAAATTCTTGCTCCTCAACTCTTTGCTTAAATTTCATATTTCACTACCTTTACAATTGATTTTAATTAAATTATATCTCAATTCATGAAAAATGTCATGGAATTATTTATTTTAAATTATAAAATCAATATAAAATAGTCACTCATTTCGCAAAAAATGCTCACTCCAACTAATTATTTCAAAGAATAATTCCGTATTAGCCTAGCAAATTCGCAAAGAAAAATACCCAGCAAATATCAATATGGATAAAATCCTTTCGATATTTTCCGGGTATCTCTTATAAGGTAAAACTAATCCTATCTTGTGTAGAACAATATTGTTCTAACCTAATGCTTTATTCATTTATAATTGAACTGCAATTCCTTTTTGTGCTGATTCAAAGGAAGCATCAATAACTTTCATTACTTCTAATACCTGTTCTGCTGTAATTGGTTGTTCTGATTTTCCTTCAATTGCATCGATAAAACCTAGATAAGTAGCAGCTAAATTATCTTCAAATCCATCTCCATCATCCAATCCTTCTAAACGTTCCAATTCAAGTGTTTTCATTGTTTTTTCACTACGTGGAGCCATTGTTTTTGTAGGACCTGCTTTTGAATAAACGATTTGCTCTTCAAATCCTTCGTCTTCTTCTTTTACAACGATTCTTCCATTAATATCCCAGTCGTCAATTTGTAAACTACCTTTTTCACCTAATACATACCATCTTGGATGTTGAATATAGTTGTTCGTACCAACTTCAATATTCGCTACAACTCCTGTATCAAAAGTTAATGTAAGTTTGAAATTATCGTCCACTTCTGGATAAAATATAGAAAACATATTGCAATAAACAGTTTTCACATTTCCCATACCCATTTGTAGAACCTGGTCAATCATATGAACTCCCCAATCAAGCATCATTCCACCACCAAGGGCTTTGATACACCTCCAACCTAATGGAACTCCTCGACTACCTTCTACTCTAGATTCGATTACATAAGGCTTTCCTATGGTACCTGCATCTAAGTTTTTCATCAAAGTTAAGAAATCTCTATCTAATCTTCTATTTTGGTTGATGGTAAAGAATCGTCCTGTTTCATTTTTAACCTTAATCACATCTTCTAGCTCATCTGCATAAATGGTAACTGGTTTCTCACAAACAACATCTTTTCCTGCTCTCATTGCTGCAATACAAATATCTTTATGAACTTCATTACTTGTTGCAACAAGTACAAGATCAATGCTCTCATCGTTTAAAAGTTCTTCTTGAGAAGCAAACCATTTGCAATCAAAATCTTTTGTCTTTGATTCTTTTTCTTCGTTAATATCGTAAATTCCAATTATTTTAACCCTCGATAAGGACTTTAATACTTTCGCATGATATGTCGCCATTCCACCGAATCCAATAATTCCTAACCCATATGTTTTCATAATTCTATTATTCCTTTTCTATGCCCACCACACATTTTCTAAAGATTCTTTGATCAAAACATTTTTCAAACAATCAACGGCTTTATTTAGCCCTTCTTCTTGTGACATCAATGCATCTTCATGTTCAATAGAAATAATTCCATCATATCCTACCGCTTTTAATGTAGAAATAATATCATTCCATTCTTCCTGTCCATGTCCATATCCAACCGTTCTAAATACCCAAGAGCGATTAATAACATCTTTATAGCTTGTAGAGTCTAACACACCATTTACTGCGCAGTTTTCTGGATCAATTTTAGTATCTTTTGCATGGAAGTGATAGATTGCTCCTTTTAATGCCTTGATTGCTGCAGAAGGGCGAATTCCTTGCCAATATAGATGTGAAGGATCAAAGTTTGCTCCAATAATATCGCCTACTGCCTCTCTAAGTTTTAATAATGTGCCTGGGTTGTACACACAGAATCCTGGGTGCATTTCTAATGCAATTTTTTCAATTCCATGAGCTTTTGCAAACTCAACTTTTTGTTTCCAATATGGAATTAATACTTCATTCCATTGATAATCTAAAATTGCTGGAAAATCTTCAGGCCATGCACATGTTACCCAGTTTGAATATTTTGAATTTTCCGAATCTCCAGGGCATCCGCTAAAACCAATAATGGTTTTAACTCCCATTTGCTCTGCTAAAAGGATTGCATCTGTAAACATATCGTCAAACTCTTTTGCAGTTTCCTTGTTTGGATGTACTGGATTACCATGACAAGAAATTGCTGATAGTTCAATATTATATTTATTAAGCAACTCTTTAATTTTATTAATTTCTTCTTCATTTCCTAACAATTTTTTGGGATCTAAATGTGCCTTACCAGGATATCCGCCTGCTCCTACTTCTACAGCTTCTACTCCCTTTTCACTTAATCTCTTTAATGCTTCTTCAAAACTAATATTGTTATATACTGGTGTAAATACGCCTAATTTCATCTTACTATTCTCCTATGCTTCCTATAATTCAATTAACTTTCCTGTTTGCGCTGAACGATACATTGCATCTAAAACTTCTGTTACAACTAATGCTTGTTCTGGTTTTACTACCAATTCAGTTCCATGCTCAATTGCAGAATAGAAACATTTTGCTTCTAATACTTGTGGTTTTTCTTCTTCTCCATCAAAAAATGCAACACCTGCTGCTCCAAGCTGTGGTTTTTCCATTACTAAATTACCAAATTCTACTTTGTTGATACGAAGTCCATCATGGAAGTCAGCACCTGCTTTCGTTCCACAAAGAACACATTGCGCTTCTCTTGGATCTGCTACATTAAGTGCCCATGAAGATTCTAAAACAATACTTGCACCATTTTCCATTGTGATAAATCCAAATGCAGAATCTTCTACTGTAAATTCACTTGGATCCCAATCACCCCAAGCATTTCCTGTTTCTGTTTGGTCAGCTAACTTACGATAAGTTACACCTTTTACATCTTTTACTTTATAATTACCCATTAGCCATAAAGTCAAATCCAATGCATGCGTTCCGATGTCGATTAGTGGTCCACCACCTTGTGCTTCTGCATCTAGGAATACGCCCCATGTTGGAACTGCTCTTCTTCTTAGAGCTTCGCCCTTTGCATAATAAATTTCTCCTAAATCACCACGATCTACTGCTCTTTTTAAATGAGTTGAATCTTGACGGAATCGATTTTGATATCCGATTGTTAATAGTTTTCCCGTTTTTTTAGAAGTTTCTAGCATTTTTCTAGCATCTTCAACTGTTTTTGCCATTGGTTTTTCGCATAACACATGCGCACCAGCTTCTAATGATGCACATGTAACTTCACAATGTGCATTATTTGGTGTACATACATGAACTGATGTTAAATCTGTTTCATTTTTTAGCATTTCTTTATAATCTGTATAAACTCTTGCGTCTGCTGTTCCATACTCTTCTTTGCTTTTTACAGCACGTTCTTCTACAATATCACAAAATGCAACGATTTCTACATTCTCAACTTGCATTAACGATGGTAAATGTTTATTATTTGCGATTCCACCACATCCAACTATTGCTACTTTCATCTTTTCCATTTCAAAATATCCTTTCATTCAACCTAATTATTATTGTATTTACTATTATTTTTCTTTTTAGTATCTATTCATATAATATAACTGCAATGAAGAAATTAGTATACAATAAATTCATACAAAAATATAAATATTTAGCTATTAAACTTCAAATTGAGAATTATAAAGATCTGCATAAAAACCTTTTTGATCTAAAAGTTCCTTATGATTTCCAGTTTCTATTACATCTCCATCCTTCATAACTATAATTAAATCTGCATTTTTTATTGTAGAAAGTCTGTGTGCAATAACAAACGAAGTACGATTTTCCATCAACCCATCCATAGCTCTTTGAATTTGTAATTCTGTTCGAGTGTCAATAGAAGAGGTTGCTTCATCTAAAATCAGCATAGGTCTATCTGCTAACATTGCTCTGGCAATCGTGATTTGTTGCTTTTGCCCTTGTGATAGTTGTAACTTATCATTTAAAATTGTATCATATCCTTGTTCTAACGTTTTTACAAAATGATGAAGTCCAACTGCTTTTGTTGCTTCCTTTAGTTTTTCTTCAGATATATTTTCAGTTGCATAAACTATATTTTCTCGAAGTGTTCCCTCAAATAACCACGTATCTTGAAGTACCATACTGAATTTCGAATGGACTTCTTCTCTTTGAACGTCTCTAATGGATACTCCATCAATCAAAATATCTCCATCATTTATCTCATAGAAACGCATTAAAAGATTAACCATTGTGGTTTTCCCAGCTCCTGTAGGTCCTACAATTGCAATTTTTTGTCCTGCTTCTATTTTTGCACTAAAATCTTTTATAATAATTTTTTCTTCCTCATAACCAAATCGAACATGCTTAAACTCAACATTACCTACTGCATGATTCAAATTCTTCACTTTGTTTGCTTCTTCACTCATCTCTGATTCTTCTAGAAATTCAAACACTCGCTCAGAGGCTGCAGTTCCCGATTGAAGATTTTGCATCGCCTGTGCAATTTGCCCGAGGGGTTGAGTAAATAAGCGAATATATACCATAAATGCTACAATTATGCCAAAGCTAATTACTCCATTTAAGGCTAATAAAGCTCCAACAATGCACACACTCACATAACCAAAGTTTCCAATAAACGTCATCATTGGCATCATTAAACCAGATAAAGCTTGTGCCTTAAAAGCACTATCTCTCAATTTATCATTTTGTTCATCAAATACAAGGATTGCTTTATTTTCTGCATTATATGATCGCACAACTGTAAGTCCAGCATACATTTCTTCAATATGGCCATTAATTGCACCTAAGTGCTTCTGCTGTCTTTTAAAGTATTTTTGAGAACTTTTCATTACAATCATCATAAATACAAAACCAATAATCGTTGAAAGTATTGCTGTAATTGTTAATGGTATATTGGTTAATGACATCATTATAATAGATCCAACCATAAGTGTTACCGCAGAAATGAATGTTCCCACCGATTGAGAAAGTGTTTGTCCAATCGTATCAACATCATTGGTCACTCTCGATAACACATCACCTTTTGATGTTTTTGAAAAATAGCTCATAGGAAGATTATTTATTTTGTCTGAAATATCGGATCTAAGCTTTTTTGCTGTATTTTGCATAACAGTGGACATTATTAATCCTTGCAAAATCGATAATGCATAGCTAATCCCATAAATAACACCAAGAAAAAGTCCAATGGAGAATACAGAGTTCATATTGATTCCTAATTCATTTCCTTGTATCCCTAGCATAATTTCATCTGTAAGTTTACTTAATTGGCTGGGTCCTACCAAGGTAAGTATGGAACCAAACATCGCAAAAGCAATTGCTAAATACATAAATTTTTTATATTTCTTCGTGTAAGATAACAACTTACGCACAGAACCTTTAAAATCTTTAGCTTTTTCTCCGCCACCTACTTGTGATCCTGGTCCACGCTGAGGTTTTTCTTTTTTTGCAGATCCTAATTCATAATCGTCTTTATGCATGTTTTAATTCCTCCTCTGAAAGCTGCGATAAAGCAATCTGCTTATATACGTCACACTCTTCTAATAACTCTCTATGCTTTCCTATTCCAACAATCTGTCCATCTTCCAATACGATAATTTTATCTGCATCTTTAATAGTTCCAATTCTTTGCCCTACTATAATTCTTGTGCTTTCTTTACATTCTACATTTAAATTTTCTCTTAATCGTCGATCTGTTTTATAATCTAGTGCAGAAAAACTATCATCAAAAATAAATACTTCAGGCTCACGATAGATTGCTCTTGCAATAGAAATTCTTTGTTTTTGTCCTCCAGATAAGTTTTTTCCACCTTGAGCAATATATGCTTCGTATTGGTTATCCAAATTACGAACAAACTCTTCTGCTTGTGCTGTTTCAATCGAGGACTCTAAATCATCTTCATCTTTTGTTATTTTCTCGTTATCTCCAAAAATAATATTTGATTTTATCGTTCCTGTAAAGAGTATTGCTTTTTGTGACACGTAACCTATAATACTATTTAATGCTATTTTTGAATATTCTTTTACATTTATTCCATTGACCAAAATTTCTCCCTCTGTAGCATCATAAAATCTTGGTATCAGATTAATCACAGTACTTTTACCACAGCCCGTAGAACCGATTAAAGCAACAAACTCTCCTTTTTTTGCTGTAAAACTAATATCTTTTAACACATAATCCTCTGCATCTGGATATTTAAAACTTACATTTTTAAATTCCACTTCTCCTACTTGATTTACTAATGCACTTGTTTTAGTCCCTGGTACCACACTTTGTTTTGCATCTAGTACTTCATTGATTCGCTTTGCCGAAACACTTGCTCTAGGCAAAAGCATAAATACGATTATTAGCATCATAAAAGCAATAATGACTTGCATTGCATATGCGGAAAATACTACCATATCTGAAAAAAGAGCTATTTTATCCATTCCTACAGCTTCATTAATCATTACAGCTCCTACAATATATATACATAGTACAAGTCCATTACTAATCATCTGGATACTTGGCATTAAAAATGACATAGTTCTTGCTGTAAATAGATTTGTATTCGTCAACTCTTCATTGGCAGTTTCAAATTTATTCTTTTGATACCCCTCTGCATTATATGCTCTTATGACATTTAATCCGTCCAAGTTCTCACGAGCCACTCGATTAATGTTATCAGTCAACGATTGTAGTTTTTTAAACTTTGGAACAGCAAGTGCTAAACAAATCCCAACAATCGATAGCAAAACAATTACTGCTATTGCAGTAACCATCGTCCATGTCATATTTTTATTTGCAATCTTAACAATTGCCCATATTGCTGTAATCGGTGCTTTGATAAACATTTGCATCCCCATTACAATCAAAAGCTGTACTTGTGTAATATCATTTGTCGTTCTAGTAATCAAACTAGATGTGCTAAAAGAATTTATTTCTTTCATCGAAAAAGACATTACTTTTTCAAACACTTTTCCCCTTGTTATAAAAGAAAAGTTTGAAGCAATCTTTGCTGCCATAATTGCTACTATAACTGAAATAGCTAAGCTTCCAAACGCAAATCCAAGCATCTTCAAACCAGCTATATAAATATCATTCATGGCACTACCATCTGTTTGTACAAGCATTGTTATTTCGGACATATAATCTGGTAGCGTTAAATCTAAAAATGTTTGTACACAAGTCAATACTAAAACAATGATTCCTAAAAACACTTCTTTTTTTGTCAAATTCTTCAATATTTTAAGCATATTATTTGTCCTCCATTTCTCTCTGGCTTTCCTTCACAATTCCTTTGATAACATTTAGCTTGTAAAGCAAGTCTTCTATCTCTACTAGTGTGAAAATATCTAAAATTTTTTCTATCGTTTTAAACATTTCTTCCTTCTTTTTTTTTGAAATTGTGATTCCTTCCTCTGTCAGTTCGACAATAATAGCCCTTGCATCACTAGCGGAATTTTTTTTCCTAATCCAATTTTTTTGCTCCATTTTTTTTAATACGATTGCCATTCTTGCTGAGCTTACTCCTAAATAGTTACTTATATTTTTTGAATTAATTTCTCCATCTGCTTCATTTAAATATTTGAGTACTGCGAATATCCCCATATCATTTTTTTCAATTTCATCAAATGGTTTTTGTGGTCTATTTTTTTCAAATAATTCAAGTGCTGCCAATATATCCTCATGCTTCGCCATATATTTCCTCCTCTTTGCTAACTGAGTTAGCTATTTAAGCAGTATATAATAGCTAACCTAGTTAGTCAAGTGTTTTTTGTGTGTCCTAAATAAGCATCATTTATCACTTTGGATATTCATAGTTAGATTTGAAAACTTTGACAAAACTCATCTGATTTCAAAAGGAAATTGATTACAATCGTTTTAAGAATCGATTTAGACAATTCCCATACACCATTCAACACCAAGTGCTACAATTACTACTAGTGCAGAAATGATGAATCCATGAATCATAGGTGCCACACCTGATCGTTTCATATCTTTAAAACTAGTATTCAACCCAATTGCAGCTAATGCAGCTACCATCAAAAATTTGCTAACAGCTTTTGCACTCGCAGAAATTCCTATAGGAATAACACCAAGACTATTCATAATTGCTAATCCGATAAATCCTAATATAAACCATGGAAAAAGCGAAAGAAAATTAACTTTTTCATGGGCTTTTTCCATTTTCTTTTCATGATATTCACTAATTCTTTCTGTTTGACTTACTTCATAAGCAACTCCTTTTTCTTTTACCGAGGTTATAACTTGTTGTAACTTCACTTGTTCTTTTTGCTTGATTCGTATGTTGATATATGCAAAAACCAACACAATCGGAATAATAGATAATGTTCTGGTCAATTTTACCATTGTTGCAAAATCTCCAGCGGCCTCACTATAAGCATAGCCTGCGGCCACAACACTGGAAGTATCATTTACAGCCGTTCCCGCCCATAATCCATAGGCCATATCACTTAAATGTAATAATTGCCCTAAAAATGGAAAAGCTAAAATCATTAACATGTCAAAGATAAATGTTGCAGACATTGCATATGCGATCTCTTTGTCGTCTGCATCAATCACAGGAGCAATTGCAGCAATTGCAGAACCACCACAGATTCCTGTTCCTGCTGATATAAGATTAGACAATTTCCAATTAAGTCCTAACGCTTTCCCAATAAAGTATCCACCACCAAAACAAGTTAATAATGTAAAGCACATAACTGCTAATGATAATCTTCCTACTGTAAGAATCGTTTGAATACTCAATGAGGCTCCTAATAAAATAATTGCTAACTTCAATACTTTTTTAGATGTAAACTTCAACCCTTCATCTAAATAATCTGATTTGCGAAATGTATTTAATACAATCCCTATAAATAAAGCAATAATTGATGATCCGATTAAATGGATTGGCAATAATGCTTCAATAAAAGTTGCACCGAATGCAATGACAAGTGCTGCTACTAACCCTGGGATAATTTTTTTTATTTTTTTCATATTCTAACTACTCCTTTTGCCTTAAGGGTGAAAATAAATTTTCATCTTTGTCGTTTGTGATTATATTCTTGATTATAATACAAAATAATGATAACATAAAATAATCATTTTTTATTTTATAATAATTTATTCTTATCAATAAGGAGGATTTATGTTAGATCATCGTATATTTACTTTTTTAGAACTTTGCCAAACTATGAACTATAGAAAAACTGCTGAAAAGCTAAATATGACTCAACCTGCAGTTACACAACATATAAAATACTTAGAGGAATTATATCAATGCTCCTTATTCGACTACAGTAATCGAACTTTAAAAAAAACAACGGATTGTTTTGAATTAGAGAGAACTGCAAGAGCTATCATTTCCCTCAATAACCATACTGCAAAAACTTTATTAAAAGAAAAAAGAATTAAATTAAATATTGGAGCTACAAAAACAATTGGTGAGTATGCCATAGAGTCCCTAGTTTTGAAATTACTTAATAATGACTCTTATGAATTCAACTTAACCATTGACAATACAGAACATTTATTGAAAAAGTTAGACCATTTTGAATTAGATCTTTTGATGATTGAAGGATATTTCAATAAAAATAATTATGATTATAAACTGATCTCGAAACAAGAACTCGTAGGAATATGCTCTAAATCACACCCTTTTGCCAATAAAGAGATTTCTGTTGAAGCTGTTTTTCATGAAAATATCATCCTAAGAGAAAAAGGATCTGGAACTAGAGCTGTTTTTGAAAATTTTTTATATGAGCAAAATTATTCCCTTGATTCCTTTTCAAAAATATCAAATATCAATAGCTATAAACTGATCGAAACTGCTGCCGAGCAAAATATTGCTATTTCTTTTGTATATGATATTGTACCAAGGAACAATAAAAACCTTGCTATATTTAAAATCAAAGGACACGAAATCCACCATGAATTCAATTATGTTTTTTTTAAAAATAGTAAAGCAAAAGATATGATTAAATTCTTTTAGTCATATCTTTTGCTTTATTATTTCAGTATTCAGTTTATTAAAAATATTTTCTTTTTAATTTATCTTAATTACTTAAAGTTCAAAATTCTATCTTTTGGCTCGTTAACTTCTAGCACAGATAATCCATGTAAGATTGGTCCCTCTCCTTGATAATCCTCAAAATATTCTTTTGCTACTACAGCTTTTACTTTTACCCAAGATTTATCTTTTATCTGTTCCATTTTATCATACGCACATGGAAATCCTAAAAATTCCATATCATCTGCACAACAAGTCATCACGAGTCTACCTGGTATAAAGTAACCTTCCTGCATTTCACTATCAAGCAATACTTCTCCTTCAAACTCTACCTTTTTCCCTATATATCGTTCTGTATTTTCATACATATCCATATACCAAACTCCAAAATTATCATCATCGAGTTTAAGCGTAGAAGCATCTAAATTATAAGGTAATTCCTCTTCTAATATGGTCGGTATCTCTCCATTAGCACCTTCAAATACGATATCTGCCTGTGTATTTACAATTTTTAAATTTCTTTTGAATGTGGTCAAATCTTCTACTTCATCACATCGATTAAATATGATTAATTCTGATTTCCTAGACATTTCTAATATTATAGATTTCATATTATCATAATAATTTTTAAATGTATTTGCATCAAACATTGTAATCTGTTGTTCCATGTTCCATGTATTAGGTAATTTCATTGTCTTATGATTCCACATTCCGTTAAATTCAATAATAATTCGTTTAGGGCTGTGCTTTTTTTCCAACTCAGTCAATTTTGTATCATTAAAATCCATCTCACGATCAATTATTTCCACAACAACATTATGTTTTTGCAAAAGAGTTTGTTCGTATTCGGATTCCCCCTCCTCGCAAACGATAACCAATGTTTTTCCTCTCAAACGGAAATATGGCTGAGCAATTGTATACTTTATAAAATCTGTTTTACCACTTTCTAAAAATCCATTAATTACAAATGTTTCTATCATCGTTCCATCACTTTCTTTCTTTCACAAATAATTCTGTAATATTTTTTTCTTTCATTTCTGATCCAATGACACAGATCTTTCCAGTTGTACTTGCACTTCCTGATCTTATATTTACTTCTCCTGGAACATAATCAAAATATGTCCATGTCCCATCTGCACAAGAAACCATTCCTTTTGCACGTAAAATCATACCAAACTGTTCTGTATCACTAAGTTTATTCAGTGCAGTTTCAATTTGCTCTCTCTCATATATAGAAGCCGTCTCAATTCCCCAACTCGTAAACACATCAGATGCCTGATGATTGTGATGATGATGGCCTCCACATCCACATGATTCATCATGATGATGATGACCTTCACATCCACATGATTCATCATGATGATGATGACCTTCACATCCACATGATTCATC